>JAYSTV010000320.1:0-3139 GCA_043719425.1 Acidimicrobiia bacterium
CCTGCCGATCAGGGACTCGAGTACTTCGTGGCCCTCGTTGAGCGGACGGATCATTTGGATGTAGCCACCCTCGTGCCACGGCACGGTAACCAATCGGTACTCGCTACCGTCGATCCTCACCGTGCGCAGCACCGGACTGGTGACCGTTGATTTTGCATCGACCGGCGTAAATGGAAGGTCGTTCTTGGCGCCGAGATAGCAGGAGGTTTTCGTACCGTCGGTTTCGGCTATCTGGGCGCCGACGGCGCCCTCAAAGATGGCTGGTTGCGGACAGCCGTGGCGGTCGTCTGGCTGTTGGCCGCGACCTCCCTGCTGGCGCGTCGGTCCACCGCGGCCCATACCGGCCAGCTCGATACCCTTCGTCCGAAGCGAGCTGTCGATGCTCTTTTCAATCTGCTTGGCGGTGGCGAAGTAGGCCCCGCCGGTGGCGAGCGCGCCAACGACAGCGGCGACCGTGGCGAGAGATATGGCGATACGCCAGCGCAGACTCATGGCCGCAGCACGTACCCGATACCGCGAACGGTGTGAAGTACCCGTGGCGAACCATTCGCTTCGGTCTTGGTACGCAGGTACCCGACGTAGACATCGAGCGACCGCGAGTTGGTCTCGAAGTCATAGCCCCAGATGCGTTCGTAGATCGTCTCCCTCGACAGCACGACACCAGCGTTGAACATCAACAGTTCCAAGAGGTCGAACTCGGTTTTGGTGAGGTCGAGTTCGTCACCGTTTCGACGAGCGATGCGGGCCTTTGGGTCGAGGGTGACATCACCGACCGTCAAAACGTCGTCGGTGCCCGACACGCTCGTGCGACGGAGCAACGCACGGAGCCGAGCGGACAATTCCGATATGGCGTAGGGCTTTACCAGATAGTCATCCGCACCGGCGTCGAGACCGGCAACTCGATCGGACACCTCGTGCCGAGCTGTCAACATCAAGATCGGCATGGTGCGGTAACGGTCACGGAGTTGCCGACAGACCGTGAGGCCGTCGATGAACGGCATCATCACATCGAGAATCACCAAGTCGGGCTCGCTGGCCGTAACGGCTTCCAGCGCCTGGGCACCGTCGCTGACCGCAGTGACCTGATAGCCGTCGAAGCGGAGGGCGCGTTCTAGCGATTCGCGAATGCCACGGTCATCTTCCGCCACGAGGATGCGGGCTCCGCTGCCTTCGGTCATGACTCAATCATACGAACGCAACCGCGAGAACTCTGTAAGAAGTGGCGCTGGCGTTGGGCTTCTTACGATCTTCTTGCGGGATCCTTGGATCCGACTTACGCACGGCGCCGACAGTTCGGGTCGTACCCATACGCTGAAGGACCTCATGGCTACCTCCGTTGCATCTGAACAACTGACTGCACGTCGTGCCCGTGTGCCGCGGCACACCCGCTTCGACTTTTGGCTCGACATCGTGCTCTTCGTCGCCTTCACTCTCGACTTCAACCTTGAGTTCACCGGCATCCCCGTGCACGAATGGTTGGGTGCGGCGTTCGGCATAGCGCTGGTCGTACATCTGGTGTCGCACTGGGACTGGGTGGTGAAGACCTCGAAGAAAGTCTTTGACAAACACCCGACGAAGGAACGTATCAAGTGGGTCGTCGACCTCGGCCTTATGGCATTGATGACCTGGACTGTCGTCTCCGGCGTGGTGATCTCTGTGCACATGCTGCCCGCTCTAGGTTTCACCGCATCGAATGACTCGTTCTTCCGAAATTTGCACTCGTTCGGTGCTGATGCCAGCGTGGTCGCCGTTGCGGTGCACGTTGCGCTGAGCTGGTCATGGGTCACCAGCGTGGCTCGTCGAACCCTGGGTCGAAAGCGAGCGACACCATGAAGTACGTCCGCCAGACACTTGCGGCGGTGGCCGTCCTTGCGGTCACGGTGCTGCTCGCCTTCGCTCTGAAGGCCACCCCGGTGTCCGGTCTGTTCAGCGACGGCGGCGGGGGTCGTGGCGATAACCCCGGAGGTCCACCACGCGACAAGGGTGGGCCGGGCGGCCGCAACGCGTCCTTCAACCCCGTCGGCATCGTAGGCATCGTAGGCTCGGCCCAATCGGTCGTACCGCAGGCGGCCATCATTGCCGCGATCGCGCTGTTTGAGAAGCGTCGTCGGCAGCAGCGGAGCGCAGCGTTACGGGGATCACTCTTACCCTCCGAAAGGTAGGTCTAACATGAACAACCTTCTCTGGTACCTCGGCCGGGCCACCGGCATCGTCGCCATGATCCTGGCGACCATTTCGCTGCTCTTCGGCCTGCTCTTCTCCGGACGCGAAACCGGCAGTAGGAAACGGCCCGCATGGTGGCTCGACCTCCACAACTGGCTCGGCGGCCTCGCCGTGGCCTTCACTGCCGCTCACATGTTCACGCTTTTCGCTGACTCCGACCAGGCTCTCAGCCTGGTGGCGCTGTTCGTTCCCAACGCGGCCAAAGACGGCACGGCCGGCATCACATGGGGCGTGCTCGCTACCTATGCCATGGTCATTCCGGCAGTCACCGGACTGGCTCGGTTCAAGCGGCGCATACCGCGCAGGGTGTGGCACATCGTCCATCTCGTCTCCGTGCCCGGTGTGCTCTTCGCCGGCCTCCACGGCTTTATCTCCGGAAGCGACCGTTCAACCACCGGGTACAAGGCGCTCACCCTCCTGGTGCTCGCCGTTTCGGTCTACGCAGGTGCCCTCCGGGTGCTCGGCATTCGCGCTCGACAGCAAGCTGCCGTCTGAGTCAGCGCAAGTGGTTGATGGCCATGGCGGCATAGAGCGCAATGCCGGTGCTCATCGTCGCTTCATCAAACATGGCGCGGTTGGAATGATTCGGTGAAGCAGTGCGCGGGTCGACGCCTGCTGGCGTGGCGCCAAGAAACGCCATAGCGCCCGGCACTCGTTGCAGAATGAAGCTGAAGTCTTCCGAACCCATGATCGGGTTCGTCATCTGGTGCACCCTCGGGGCACCCAGCAGTTCGGTGGCGATGCCCGTCACCTTCTGGGCAAACGTGGCGTCGTTGATGGTGACCGGATAGACCCGTTCGATATCGACAACCGCGGTCGCGTCATGGGCGGAGGCAATGCCCTCGGCCAGTTTCTGCAGCCGGGCGTGCACCATTTCCCGGTTCCTCTCCGACACCGTTCGGATAGTACCGACGAT
>JAYSTV010000033.1:0-4438 GCA_043719425.1 Acidimicrobiia bacterium
CGGGAGGGTCCAGTTGACGGTGGCCCCGGCCACGTTGACCTGGCCGACGTTGTTGATGTCGAGCTTGTAGACGATCGGCTGGAACGGCGAGGCGGTCGAAAGTTCGTCGTCGAGCTTGGAGATCTGGAGATCAGGCTTGACCACGTCGGTCCGGTCAGTAGCGGTGTTGTTGGCCGGCGTCGGGTCGGACACGGTGATCGGCGCAGTCACGGTGGCGGTGTTGTAGATGTTGCCTGGCGTGGCGGACAGGTCGGCTTTGACCCGTGCATTCCACGTGTACGTAACAATTGCGCCGGCCGGCATGTTGATGGACTCGTCGAGGATCGATCCGGTTGCGCTTCCGTCACCGCTTTCACAAAGGACCACCGGCGCACAGGTCCAGCCGTTGTTGACCAACTGGGCCGGGAACGTCGGGTCCTTGATCAGCACGCCCGTGGCGGCATCGGGCCCGGCGTTCTTCACCGTGATCGTGTACGTGACCGGGTCGTTCGGAATTGCCTCCGTGAGTCCGTCGGTCTTGGTGACCTGGAGGTCGGCGACACCTGCCGGCGTGGCCGGGGGGGCGTCACAGGATGTCCCGGTGCAGGAATACGGCGTGTTGTCGTACGGGCTCGGCTCAAGCCGGAACAGCGACCACTGGGCGATCTTCTGTTCTCTGCCGAACAGACCGGTGATCATGCTGTGGTTGAGCTTCACGTAGACGCCCACGTTCGACGCCTGGTTCAACCCGCGCTTGCGGATCGGGGTCGGAACAGTGTCTTCGACGACCTTGCGGGTCGGGCAGAACGAGTACGACGGAGATGCCGTGTTGGTGGCGCAGTCGAAGGTGTCGTTGATCAGGTCGGCCTTCGGGTCGTCGACCTGCACGAAGGTTGTCGGGGCGGGCTTCCCGGCGGCCAGGGCGGCGGCCAGGTCGGCGTTGTTCTTCGCTGTTGCCTCCGTCGACGTGTAAAAGAACTTGTCGAGGTTTTTCAGCAGCGGGATCGGCGAACCCTGATAGCTGAACGTGGTGGTTTCGTCGAATCGGGTACACCAGTCGAGGAGCGACTGCACCTCGCCGTCGGCGCCGATGCAACGATCCGGCGGCTTGCCGTCGCCACGGTTGGTGGCAGTCCCCGGGACCTTGTAGATCAGGATCTTGTCGACCGCGCGCCAGTCCTTGCCGAGGCTGGCTTGGAGGGTGCGAAGCGTGGTGAAGTCGTCCGAGGCCTTGTTTCCGCCCTGGCAGTCCGGGTCGACGGCGACTCGGTTGTCAAGGTCCGAAGGCGGGATACACGCCGTGGCGGTGACACGGGCGGCGGTGCGGACGCCGTTAGCCAGCGTCTGGCCCTTGTTGAGGAACAGGCCGTACTCCCAGGCGCCGAAGCCGAGGAGGAGGAGGAGCATGGCACCGATAGCGAATTCGACGGCCGCCAGCCCTCGTTCTGCGTCCAGGGCGCGACGGCGAAAGCGCGTCGTGAGGGCGTTTCCAGGCGCGAAGGAACGACTCGTGGCCTGGCCGTCGCGGTCGGGCACGCGGGAGTGGAACAACTCCGACGGGGCACCTGGTGCTTGCATTCCACGTTCATCGGCAGCGGCCTAGGTGTTCTGAACAGGTCGAATGGCTCATTCTGACCACTCTCCGTGGCAGAATTGGTCAACGTATGCTCGCTGGCGTGCCGGAGCTGCTGGAGGTCGAGATCTACCGAGCGACAGCGCTGCAAAGTATCGGCCGGACGATCGCTGCGGTTGAGGTCCTTGATCCGTTCGGCCTACGTCACCGCTCCGGTTCTCCGGAAGCGGTCGAGGCGGCGCTCGTCGGTTCCATGGTGGTGGCCGCCCGGCGACGGGGGAAGCTCCTGCTGCTCGACCTCGCGTCCTCGCCGGGTGCGTCGGCCTCGGCCACGCTTGGTGTGCGTTTCGGTATGACCGGCCGCCTTCTCGTCGACGACTCGGCGGGGATCGACGGGTTGCTGTACTCCAGCGACCGCAACGAGGCCGCCTGGGACCGGTTTCGGGTTCGGTTCACCGACGGAGGGTCGATGGCGGTCCGTGACCCGCGTCGTCTCGGTGGGGTCGAGCTGGATCCAAACGAAGACGTGCTCGGTCCCGATGCCACGGAGCTCACCCGGACCGAGCTGGCCGCGGTACTGCGGGGCTCAACGGCGCCGGTCAAGGCCCGTCTGCTCGACCAGCACCGCATCGCCGGCATCGGCAACCTTCTCGCCGACGAAATGCTGTGGCGAGCGGGCATCTCCCCAAAAGCCGAGTCAGCTCGGCTAAGCCCGGCCCGCGTGGCCCGTCTCCACGAGGCCATCGGGTCGACCCTCAGTGACCTGGGCACCCGCGGCGGTTCCCATCTGGGCGACGTGATGGACGCCCGCCGCCCCGGCGGCCTTTGTCCGAAAGACGGCGCGGCGATGAAGTCCGCCCAGGTAGGCGGCCGCACGTCGTTCTGGTGCCCCGTCCACCAACGCTGACCCGCGGCCCGCGTGGCGAGAGAGGTTGCCTGGAGAAATGAGGGCTATCCACCTCCGTTCGCCCGACGGAGGTGACCGTCAGCGCGACCTCAGCGCGACCTCAGCGCGGAGCCCGCGCCGCGAACGTGGGGGAATGCTTCGGTAGCGGACCGAAACGGCCGAGACTGAAAGGGTGCGAATGGTGATTCCCCGTCTCATGTTCGGCGCGCTGCTCCTGACGGCGGTGTCGGCGTGCACCGGCGGGACGGGCGACACCGCTGCTTCCACAGCACCGCCGAACGAAACGACCGTCGCCGCCGGAACTACCGCTGCGACCGACGCGCCCCCGAGCGCCGACGCGCCCCCGAGCACCCTGGCGGTACCGACCGCCGCCCCGCCCACCACTCGCACGTTGGCGGTCCCGGCCGACTTTCCGACAATCCAGGCGGCCGTCGACGCGGCCGAGCCCGGCGACCTGGTGATGATCGCCGCCGGTGAGTACCGCGAGGCGGTGACGGTCCGCACGCCGTCGATCGTGGTTCGCGGCGCCGACCGCGACACGGTGATCCTCGACGGCGGTGACGAGCTCGAAAACGGCTTCCTCGTGGCCGCCGACAACGTGGCCGTCGAGAACCTGACGGTCCGCCGCTACGCCATCAACGGGCTCCTCTTCACCAAGGCCTACGACGACGGGGCCGATGCCACGAACCACACGGTCCTGCAGGGCTACCGAGCGTCGTACATCACCGCCGCCAACAACGGGCTCTACGGCATCTACGCCTTCTTCGCCCGGGGCGGCGTGATCGAGCACAGCTATGCGAGCGGCCACTCCGATTCCGGCTTCTACGTTGGCCAGTGCAAGCCGTGCGACGCGGTGCTGCGCGACAACATCGCCGAGCTAAACGCGGTGGGCTACGAGGGGACGAATGCGAGCGGGAACCTGTGGGTGGTGTCGTCGATCTGGCGGCGAAATCGCGTGGGCATCACGCCGAACTCGCAGGACATGGAACGTCTTGCGCCGCAGGGTGACACGGTGGTGGCGGGCAATCTCGTTGAAGATAATCAGGACCCCGATTCGCCGTCGGCGGCGCAGGGTGGAACCGGCCTGGGTATTGCCCTCGGCGGCGGCGAACGCAACGTGATCGTGCGCAACCGCGTGCGTCGCAATATCAACGCCGGCATCTTCATGACTGATCTCGCCGGGTATCAACCGTCGGCCAACGAGGCGCGCGAAAACGTTCTCGAAGCCAACGGTATCGATCTCGTGTTGGCCTCTTCGGACGGCGCCGCGCGGATCCCGTCGCGCGGCAATTGCTTTGCCGACAACACGTTTGCCTCGTCGCTACCCGCGGCGATCGAGACGGCCGTGCCGTGTGCTCGACCGACGGGTCCGGGTGTGGACCTCACGGTGATGTCGGGTGCGCTCTCGCTCAAGGCGGGTGCGCCCAATGTCGACTATCGCAAGGTGCCACTGCCGCCCTCGCAGCCGTCGATGCCGAACGCTTCGTCGACGGATCGCGTGCCGGCGTCGGCGGCATCACCGGTGATGGACCTTGCTGCGATCGCGCTCCCTAAGGCATGACGCGCGCTTACCATCGTGCAGTCCTAGGCGCGTTTACGGCTCTGGCCGTGTTGGCGGGCTGCACCGGGTCGTCGGATAGCACCGTCGCCGAAACGACCGAAACGACCGAAACGACGCCGGTCGTGGTCGGCCCTACCCAACCTCCGCCCGGTGTCGCCAACACAGTTGATCCGCGCGCTGATGATCAGGGCCGGCTGACCACCGCGCAAGCCCTCACGCTCTCGCAGATGTTGGTCAAGAACGAAGACGCAAAAGGCGCCGTGGCCACGATCGAAGTTCCCTTTGGCACGGCGGCCACATTCACGTTGACCGGACCCGTGGATTGGGCGGGAGACCGCGGCGCGTTTGTCCTGTCCGGCACTCGTTCAGACAACGTGGCCGTTCCCGACTCGAAGGTCTTCTGGGATCGTGGGGCGAT
>JAYSTV010000321.1:0-19075 GCA_043719425.1 Acidimicrobiia bacterium
TGTTGCGGGTTGTTCGCCACGCCGACGGCGATGGTGTGTCCCTCGATACCGATGAAGGTCACGGGCCCGCCGTGGTCGAGGCGTTGAGCCGGTTCAAGATTCGCACCAAGTGCGAGCTGACCCTTCGCACGGCAGTGCCCCACCTGGCCACGTGGTCTGGCCGCCTGCCGGAACTGACGGAAACATCATCGGCCGACGAACTCGACGCACCCTGGGTCGCCGTGGCCCACGGATTCCCGGCGTGGGGAGGCGAGCTCGACGAAGGCACCATCCCCAACGCCACAGGGCTCGTGAGTTCGGCTGCGAGCTTCACGAAGGGCTGCTACACCGGGCAGGAACTCGTCGAACGGATTGACTCTCGCGGGGCTAACGTGCCCCGGCGGCTCGTCGGGATCGATTTTGTGACAACCCCGCAAGTTGGTGAACTTTCGATCGACGGCAAAGTGATCGGCGCGACCACACGCGTGGCAAGTGAAGGCGAGCGGGCGGTTGCCCTCGCCTACGTCGCTCGGAGTGTGTCGGCCGGCGACGTCGTGAGGAGCATCGACGGTCTCTTTGGATCGGTTCGCGAACTGCCGTGAGAAGTGCTCGGCTACGGGCTCTCGGTGGCATAGTAGGCGCGCTGACACTCAGCGCGCTTAGTAGCTGCGTGCAGAAGGTTGAAATTACGTACCCGGTCGTGCCGTCCACGCTCGTCCTCCGCGCAACGACCTCAACTTCGATCGGTCCTGACCGGTCCAAGGAGACGTTGCTGCCGACCGCTGACTCCAACTCGCCGTCGCCCACGACCACGGTGGATTTCGGGGTCGGTGCAGTGACCCTCACGGGGCGCGTCGAGGGGCCCGATGGCCCGGTCGGTGGAGCTTCGGTCCGCATCGAGCGTCTGGTTGATGACTCCACCGCGGAGCGAACCGTGATCACGGACAAGAAGGGGAACTTCACGCTCGCTGGTGTTCCTGGCGGTCGCCTGCGGCTTCGGGCGTGGAAGGTGCCCGACATCGCCATGGCCCGCAATGTGGTGGTGTTCGCCTCCGACAAGGCAACGGTCAAGTTGAAAGCGGAGCGGTTCGCGTCGACGGACGTTCGCTGGGCGGCGGCGCCATCGTCGGCCATCGAGGGCCAACCGGTAAATCTCGTGGTGCAGGTGAGTCGTCGACGAGTTGACGACAACGGCGTTGTCGGCTTCGAGCAAATCAGTGGCCTTGCCGTGAAGCTCATCCCGCTCGGTGCGTTGCAGCCCGACGGCGCCCCCGAGCGATTGACCGACGACAACGGTCGGGCGTCGTTCCCCATGCGCTGCAACGCGGCCGGCCCGGCGCAAATCAAGGCGCAGTTGGCGTCGGGTGAAGACGCCACGCTCGATCTCCCGGCCTGCCTGCCCATTCCCACCACCACCATTCCTCCTCCTCCGCCCTCTTCGGAGCTCCCGACCGTCCCACCCGTCCTCGTGCCGGATTCGACCACCATCGCTCCGGCCTAGGACCCGAAGGGCTCACTTGGGCGATACCGGGCGTTGTCGGCGAGACTGCCCGGTGACGAAATCGATGTGTCGAGAAGGGGAGTATCAATCGTGACCCAGGGTCAAAACACGCCGCAGGCCGACATCGATGTGCTGGTCGTCGGTGCCGGGATGGCGGGGCTGTACCTCATCCACCGGGTCCGGGCCATGGACCTGTCGGTGCGGGTGATCGAGACCGGCCACGACGTTGGCGGCACGTGGTACTGGAATCGGTATCCGGGAGCTCGCTGCGACGTGCAGAGCGTCGACTACTCGTACTCCTTTGATCCCGAGCTCGATGCCGAGTGGAAGTGGAGTGAGAAGTACGCCGCCCAGCCGGAGATCCTTCGCTACCTCGGCCATGTGGCTGATCGTCATGACCTTCGACGAAGCATCACCTTCTCCACCCGAGTTGACCGGGCCGAGTGGGACGACGCGTCGTCGCTTTGGTCGATCCAAACGTCGACGGGTGAAACGATTCGCTCGCGGTACTACGTGATGGCGACAGGCTGTCTGTCCGTTCCCAAGGAACTTGACATCGAGGGCGCGGATCGATTTGCGGGCGAGACGTACTTCACCAGTCGATGGCCGCACGAAGGCGTCGACCTCACGGGCAAGCGGGTCGCCGTGATCGGGACAGGATCGTCGGCCATTCAGTCGATCCCAATCATGGCCGCGCAGGCGGCCGAGCTCACCGTGTTCCAACGCACGCCAAACTTTTCCATTCCGGCCAATAACGGGCCAACACCCAAAGCCAAGCTCGACGCGGTCAACCGGGACCGTGCCGAGTATCGATACGCGGCACGTCGATCGGGCGCTGGTGTAACGGTGCCGATCAGTGAAGTAAGCGCGCTAATGGTTTCTGACGAAGAACGACTTGCTCGCTACGAGCAGGCGTGGATCGACGGCGGCATCATGGAGTTCCTCGGGAGCTACAACGATCATCTCGGCAATCCCCAGTCCAACGAGGCGTTAGCGGAGTTCGTTCGCAATAAGGTGCGCGGCATCGTGGCCGATCCGGTCACGGCGGCGATCCTGGCCCCGAAGAGCTTCCCGATCGGAACGAAGCGCCTCTGCGTGGACAGCGGCTACTACGAAACATTCAATCGACCGAATGTGAAGCTGGTTGATCTCACGGTCGATCCCATCACAACGGTCACCGAAACCGGCGTGGCGCTCGCCGGCCGGACCATCGAGGCCGACGTGATCGTGTTCGCCACCGGGTTTGATGCCATGACCGGTGCGTTGGTCAGCGTCGACATTACGGGTCGCCACGGCACCACGTTGCGCGACGCCTGGGTGAGCGGGCCGATGACCTATCTCGGGTTGATGGCCGCCGACTTCCCGAACCTGTTCTTCGTGACCGGGCCAGGCAGTCCTTCGGTGCTCTCGAACATGGCCGTGTCGATCGAGCAGCATGTCGAGTGGATTACCGACTGCATCGCGTCGATGCGAGCGGAAGACTTCGCGACCATCGAGCCGACGACCGACGCCGTGCACGGCTGGGTCCAACACGTGAACGACTTCGCCGCGCTGACGCTCATGCCCCAGGCCAACTCTTGGTACATGGGCGCCAATGTGCCCGGCAAGGCAAGAGTGTTTCTGCCCTACCCGGGCGGCGTTGATCGCTATCGCACCGTGTGCGAGGAGGTCGTGGCCGCCGATTACGTGGGCTTCGATCGACGGGGTGGCGCGCAGAGCCGACGAGTCGACGGCGTTATTCGTCCGGTGCAGCCGGATGTGGCGATCATGCTGGACATGATCGAGGCGTTTGGTCTGCCTCCGCTGGAAACGATGTCGCCGCCCGAGGTGCGGGCGTTCGTGCAGGCGTCGTCCGCCGCTCGCGCTCCCGGTCCCGAAGTGGGCGAGACGATCGACGCCACGTTCCCCGGCGCCGGTGGCGAACTGGCCTACCGGCTGCATCGACCGGCCACCCCCGGACCGCATCCGGCGATCGTGTACTTCCACGGCGGCGGTTGGCTGTTCGGCGACGCCACCTCCGACGACCCCTTCTGTCGAGACCTCTGTATGCGTGCGAACGCGATCGTTGTGTCGGTCGACTACCGCCACGCGCCGGAGTCACCTTTCCCGAGCGCGGTCGACGACGCCCTCGTGGCGACCCGCTGGGTCGCTGATCACGCCGCCGAACTTGGAGCGATCGCGGGGGGCGTCACCGTGGCCGGCTGGAGCGCCGGTGGGAACCTGGCCGCCGTGGTGGCACAGCACGCTCGATCGACGGGGCTTGCGGTCATTGGCCAAATACTGGTGTGCCCCGTGATCGACGGATCCACCGTGCATCCGTCGCATCGCGAGAATGCCGACGGCTACGCCCTCACGGCATCGGTCATGGCGTGGTTTTGGGACAACTACACGGAGCGCGCCGACCGCACCGATCCACGGGCCTCGCCGCTGCTTGCGCCGTCGCTCCACGGCCTTGCCCCGGCAGTGATCGTCACCGCCCAATTCGATCCGCTTCGTGACGAAGGCAATGCCTACGCCGCCGCGATGACCAAGGCCGGAGTATCCGTCGACCACATCCAGGCTCGCGGCCACATCCACACGTCGATCCTGGCTGTCGACATGCTTCCGTCGGGCGCTTCGGTTCGCGAGCAGCTGGGTGCGGCGGTGCGAGCGATGCTCGCTCAGCAGTCCCTGTCAGCTTGATCGTTCGGCCGCTGGCGCAGTTGTAGGTACACGTACGATAAATGTTGTGCCGCGGTCCGATGTCTCGGCGTCGACCGTGGCGCTCATGGCCTCGACCAGTTCGCGCACAATCGCCAGCCCGAGGCCCGAGCCGATCTGACGCGTCGGCCGGCGATCCGACGTGTACATACGATCGAACACGTGGGGCAGATCGTCGGGAGCAATGCCCGGTCCGTCATCGCTGATCCGGATCTCGGCCACGCTTTGCCCGGTCTGGCACAACCCAACGGTTACGGTATTTCGGGCGAACTTGCAGGCGTTTTCCAACAGGTTGGCGAACACCTGTTGCAGCCGTTCCGGATCAGCGAAGGCGCGGACACCATCCTGCGCGTGGAGGCTGAGTTCCAAGGAGTCTTGGGCCGCTCGCGGCAGGAACCCGTCGGCGGTATCGGTGACGAGATCGGTGAGATCGATCGACCGGGCATTCAGGGTGAAGTTCTTGGACTCCAACTTGGCCAGTTCCAACAGGTCACCGACGAGGCGTTCCAAGCGCCGTGACTCCGACGCAATGACCTGCGCGGCGCGTTGAGGATCCGGTGCCGATCCATCGGCCATCGCCTCGGCGAAGCCTTGGATCGAGGTGAGCGGCGTGCGCAGGTCGTGGGAGACCGAAAGGAGGAACTGACGCTCCTGATTTCGAGCTCGGCCAAGCGCTTCGGCCATCTTGTCGAGGTCGCGGAGTAGGCCGCCGATCTCGTCACCGCGCCGAGCCGCTTTTCCGGTCGACGAACCTTGTTCGGTCACCCGCACCGTGAGATCGCCCGAGGCAATGCGCTTTTGCGCCAGCGTTGCCTCGGTGAGCGGGCGACTGATGCGCCGGGCAAATGCGGCGGCGGCAATGGCGGCGAGGGCTAGGGCGGCCGCCGACGCCGAGGCAATGGCCAGAAGCGCCTGCTGCGGCGAATCGGGGAGGGGCCGGCTGAGCAGGAGGGTGTCGACGGCGCCGTTGGGACGGCGAACGATCCGCACGGCGGCGTAGGCCTGGCGCCCAAGGATGCCGTCGGCCGCCCGGCCGCGCGCGATAGCCCCGAGGTCGCTCGGCGTGATTTTCTCCGTAATCTTGAGCGGCGCGCCGCCGGCCTGCAACGGCGTACCGTCGGCCAGGAACACCGGCGGGGCGGCGACGAGACCGAACTTGGACGTGTTCTCCTTTTTCGACGGATCGCTGGCGGGGTCCACAAAAGTCCAGACCGAGGCGGTCTCAAGACCGAGCGCCTCCTTGACCGACTGGAGTCCGTCGAAGCTGGTGGCTTGACCGCTGCGGACGAGTCGCTCGGCCGACAGTGTGAGGTTGCGGACCGTCGTCCTTCGATCGGAGCTCGTGATCCCGAAAAACGATGCCGCGGCCGCGAGCCCGAGCGCAAGCGCGACAATGCCGACGATGACAACGAGGAGACGTCGCCTCATGGCGCTATGGCCCGGACGGCCGGCGTCAGTTCAATCGATAGCCAACGCCGAAGACCGTCTTCAACGCGAAGCTGTCGCCCAACTTCTTGCGCAACTGACGAACGTGCACGTCGACGGTGCGCTCATCGCCGAACCACCCCGCACCCCAGACGCCATCGAGGAGTTGTTGGCGGGACAACACGAGGCCCTGGTTTGAGGCAAAGAAGGCGAGGAGATCGAACTCGCGGGTGGCGAGTGAGACCGTGGAGCTTCCGACACGAACTTCACGGCGGGCAATGTCCACCTCGATGTCGTCGATTGTGATGTTTTCCGGCCGCTCTTCCTTGGGCGCTGTGTTGTCGAGTCGCCGCAAAATGGCCTTGACCCGGGCGACGAGCTCGCGGGGAGAGAACGGCTTGGTGATGTAGTCGTCGGCCCCCAACTCCAGGCCGAGCACTCGGTCGATCTCGCCGTCGCGGGCGGTAAGAAACAGCACGGGCACGGTGCTCTTCATGCGGAGACGCTTGCAGACGTCGAGGCCATCGAGTTCGCCGGGCAGGCCAACGTCGAGGATCACGGCCCGCGGACGCTCACGGTCGATGGCCAGCAGGCCAGCCTCACCCGTGGTGGCCTGGATCACGCGATAGCCCGCCTGACGTAGCGACATGTCAAGGAGATCGGCGATGTTCGCATCGTCTTCGACGACAACGATGGTGCCGTGGTCGTTAGGAGCCATGGGGAACATGCTGGCACGTGTGCACCGACCTGGGCGGTACAGGCCAGCAGAGCCACGTTCGCGCCCAAGTTGGCCGCATCCGCGCCCAAGTCGACGCGGAACGGCGCTGGACCGAGTGTTTGCCGGCCACTTGGGCGCGGTTAGGCGACCATCTGGGGACGTTGACCGGTCAGCGCCGTCTCCAGCGGTACCGTCGTCGTTGATGAGTGACCTCGCCGGGACGTATCTGGAACGGATTGTGACGGCGCACCGCGAGCGGGCCGCAGCCGACGGACGCGATGCCGGCGAGCTGCGAGAGGCTGCCCTTTCGCGCGCTGAACCCACGCGCGGCTTTGCGGCGTCGTTACAAGCGCCCGGCCTCAGCGTGATTGCCGAGATCAAGCGTCGGTCACCGTCGAAGGGACCCCTCGCCGCGGACCTTGACCCGGCCGCGTTGGCCGCGGCCTACGAGCGCGGGGGAGCGGCCTGTCTTTCGGTGCTGACCGACGTCGACCACTTCGGCGGCTCGGTCGCCGACCTACAAGCCGCACGAGCGGCAACGGCGCTCCCCGTGATTCGCAAGGACTTCACCGTTTCCGAACGCGATGTCTACGACGCCCGACTCATGGGAGCAGATTGCGTGCTTCTGATCGCCGCTGCGCTCGACGACGACGAACTCCGACGATTCCATCAGTGTGCATACGATGTGGGCCTGGATGCCCTCGTGGAGATTCACGACGAGGTCGAGTTGGCTCGAGCGTTGGCGATCGGAGCGACCTTGGTCGGAGTGAACCAACGCGATCTGCGAACGTTCTCGGTCGATCACGACCGGGCCCGACGCGTCGGGCGGGCCCTGCCGTCAAACGTGGTTCGGGTGGCCGAGTCCGGCGTGCGGGGCCCTCTTGATGCGGCGTCGTTGGCCGAGGCGGGCTTCGACGCGGTGCTCGTCGGCGAGAGTCTCGTGACCATGCACGACCCGGCGGCCGGAGTCGCTGCGCTCCGTTGCGCGTAGCCCCCACGCAAAGGTCCCGCATTTGGCGTCGGTAGCGGGCAAACTGGTGACGTGACCGGACATCTGCGCGCTGAGGAACTGGCGCCGAACGGCTTGTTCGTCAAAATCTGCGGCATCACCAATGAGGAGGACGCACTCCTGTGTGTGGCCATGGGCGCCGATGCGCTCGGTTTCATTTTCGCCGCCGGGTCCAAACGCCAGGTGGCCCCCACCGTGGTCGCCGACATCGTCAAACGGCTGCCCTCAGAGGTCATCACGTTTGGCGTGTTTCGCGACGACCTGCCTGACCGAGTCGTCGATCTCGTCCTTCGTTGCGGCCTCACCGGCGCCCAACTTCACGGTCACGAAAGCGCGGAAGCGACGGCGGAGGTCGCCGGTCGGGTGGGCGTGACGGTCAAGGTGTTTGCTGCCGGCGACCCCGTGATCGGCCGAGCGAAGAACTATCCCGTGGAGCTGATCATGCTCGATAACCCGACGCCCGGCTCCGGCGAGGTCTTCGACTGGTCGCTGGCCGACGGTCTGCCCGAGGGACGCAAGCTGATTCTGTCGGGGGGCCTTGGCTCGGTCAACGTGGCCGACGCCATCCGCCGGGTACGCCCCTGGGGCGTCGACGCGGCCAGCGGCACCGAGTCGTCGTTCGGACGAAAAGACCCGCGGAAGGTCGCCGCGTTCATCCGCAACGCCCGCCGCGCCGCCGAGGCCATTCCTGGCTACGAGTTCGAAGACACCGCGCCCTACGACTGGCAGTCGGAGTAACTGACCTTGCATCGGTTCTCTTCGGACGCACCACGCACTGGCAGTCGGAGTAACTCCCTTCGCATTTTCTGTCCTGGCGGGGATGTGCGCTTGACTTGATTGCCCGCCGCAACTGAGGAACAAGAACGCCGTGACCACCACCGAACATCGCTCCCCGATCTCCGCTGGTGGCGCTCCATCGCTCATGAGCGACCCGACCGACGACGGGCGCTTTGGTGAGTTTGGCGGCCGCTACGTGCCGGAAACACTGGTCCCGGCGTGCGAGGAACTCGAAGCGGCGTTCCGGGCGGCCTGGGTCGATCCGGCGTTCCGGGCCGAATATCTCACGATCCTCACTGAATACGCCGGTCGCCCGACGCCCGTGACCGAATGCTTCCGCCTGTCGGAAAAGCTCGGCGTGCGGGTCCTGCTGAAGCGTGAAGACCTCGCCCATACGGGATCGCACAAGATCAATAACGTGATTGGTCAGGCACTTCTTGCTCGTCGAATGGGCAAGAAGCGGGTGATCGCCGAGACGGGTGCCGGCCAGCACGGCGTGGCCGCAGCCACTGCGTGCGCGTTGCTCGGGCTTGAGTGCGTCGTGTACATGGGGGCGGTCGACGTGGAGCGACAAGCCCTCAACGTGTTTCGCATGAAGCTGCTCGGCGCCGAGGTGCGATCGGTTCACTCGGGGTCACGCACGCTCAAAGACGCGGTCAACGACGCCATGCGGGCATGGCTCGCCGAAGTGGAGGACACCTATTACCTGCTGGGCTCCGTGATGGGCCCGCATCCGTATCCGTGGATGGTGCGTGAGTTTCAACGCATCCTCGGTGACGAAGCTCGCGGGCAGTGTCGCAAGATCCTCGACGGAAAAGACCCTGACTACGTGCTGGCGTGTGTCGGCGGTGGCTCCAATGCGGCGGGCATCTTCGGTGGGTTTGTTGACACCGCGGCAAAGTTGATCGGGGTCGAACCGGCCGGCGGCGCGGCGGTGGGCCACGGCGTGCCGGGTGTCGTTCACGGCATGATGTCCTATCTGCTGCAGGACGAGTTTGGGCAGGTGCTCGAAGCGCATTCGATTTCGGCCGGCCTTGACTACCCGGGGGTGGGCCCGGAGCATGCGCACCTCTCGGCGTCGGGTCGCGCTCGTTACGTCCCGGCCGACGATGCCGCGGTTCTGAATGCGCTCCAGGTGCTGGCCGAGATGGAGGGCATCATCGCCGCCCTCGAGTCGGCCCACGCAGTGGCGGAGTTGATCCGGGCCGCGGGCACGGGTGAGATCGAAGAAGGTGCCACCGTGCTCATTAACCTGTCGGGCCGCGGTGACAAAGACGCCGATCAGGTCATGAACAAGCTGGCCCTCTGCAGCACCCGTCCGTGCGTGCCACTGTGCGAAGGGTGTCCTCGCCGATGAGTAGCGCCTCGAACAATGCGGCCACCTTCGACGACATCATTGCGTCGGGACGGATCGAGACCTCATTTCGGGCCGCTCGTGACCGGGGCGCCAAGCTCCTGGTGCCGTTCATCACGGGCGGCGTCGACGAGCATTGGGTTGATCTCGTCCGGGCCTGTGCTTCTGCCGGGGCCGACGCGATCGAGATCGGTATTCCGTTCTCTGATCCGGTCATGGACGGGCCGGTCATCCAAGAAGCGTCGGTTCGTGCCCTGGCTCGCGGGGCCACCCCGTTGTCGGTGCTGGCCGACGTTTCCGTCGCCGACGTGGGCGTGCCGCTGGTCGCCATGACGTCGTACAACATTGCCTTTCGGATGGGTCATAGTCGCTACGCCCGCACGCTGGCCGACCATGGCATCGCCGGAACGATCCTGCCCGACCTGCAACTCGATGAAGCCGACGCGTGGCGGCAAACGGCCGCGGAAGCCGGCGTCGAAAACATCCTTATGGCCGCTCCGACCACGCCCGACGATCGCCTCGCCCGGATCTGCGCCGCTTCACGGGGCTTCGTTTACGGCGTCGGGACGATGGGCGTGACCGGTGAGCGGGCCACGCTGGCCGCCACGGCAGCCGTCATGGCGACGCGTTTGAAGGCGGTCACCGACCGCCCGGTACTGATTGGTATCGGCGTGTCGAACGGCGAGCAGGCGGCCGAGGTGGCCCAGGTGGCCGACGGCGCGATCGTCGGAGCATCGGTCATGCGTCGAGTCCTCGAAGGCGAAGGGCCAGAAGGTGTGGCTCGTTTCATTGGCTCGCTGCGCCGCGCCCTCGACGGCGACTAAGCGGCTTTGCGCCCGCGGAAACCGCGCTCCGTGAACCTGCCCGCCAGGAAAGCCTGGTCGGCACTAACCTGGGGCGTGCTCGGCGACAGGTCGGGCTTGTTCGAGGATTGCCCATGACTGACGACAGCACGACCCCCGAGGAAACCTCGGTGGTCGAAGTAGCCGACGCTCCGATTGCCGAAGCGCCAGCTGCCGAATTTCCCGTCTCCGCCGTTGACGACGTGATGTCGTCAACGACATCCGAGGTGGCCGAGACGGCGGATGCTCCGGCTGAAGCTGCGCCGCCCGGCGACGTCGAGACGTCCGAGCTCGCACCAGTGCCAGAGCCAGAGCCAATCGCGACAGTGCCCGTTGTCGAGGCGGAGTCTGCGAACCCGGTCGCCGCTGAGGCTGCGCCGGCGCATGAGAGTGAGTCGGCGCCTGATACTGAGGCCGCGCCTGTGGCTGCGGCGGAGCCTGTTGTCGAGGCGGCGCTGGCCGATTCCGTCGCACCGGTGTTCGTCTACCAACCGGGCGACATCGTGCCCGGCACGATTTCGGTGGTCGGTGCCAACGGCATCGAGGCTGATCTCGGCGACGGCGCGGTGGCCGTGATTCCGCGTGCCGAGCTTGCTGGCACCGAGGAACCTGTGGTCGGCGATGCCGTCGAAGGGACCGTCGTCAAGCTCCAGACCGGGACCGGGCGCTACGTCATCTCGCCGAAGCGCGCCGCTCGCACCAGGTCGTGGGCGCGCATCACTGCGGCCCATGAGTCGGGTGAGCCGGTCACCGGCCGCGTGCTGTCGACGACGAAGGGTGGACTCATCATCGACCTCGGCGTGCGAGCGTTTCTGCCGGAATCACTGGTCGATGTTCGCCGCGGCACGAATCTGACCTCGTTGGTTGGACAAGACGTACAGGTCGTGGTGATCGAAGCCGAGCTGTTGTCGGGCGAGCGGGCCGCGGTCGAGCGTCGTGGCGAGAAGGTCGTCGTCAACCGCAAGATGCTTATGGGCAAGGTGCGCGACGAACAACGGACCCAGTTGCTGGCCTCGATCTCGGTCGGGCAGAAGTTCACCGGACCGGTCACCGCCGTTACTGACTTCGGGGCGTTCGTTGATATCGGCGGAGCCGAAGGCCTCGTTCACGTGAGCGAACTCGCCCATCGCCAGGTGCGCAAACCGTCCGACGTAGTCAAGGTCGGAGACATCATCGACGTCGTCGTGAAGGAAGTCCGCGGCGACAAGGGCAAGATCAGCTTGTCTCGCAAGGCCGCGCTACCGAGCCCGTGGAAGGCGTTCCAGAGCGTCCACAAGGTGGGCGACCTGGTCTATGGAACGATCACCAGCACGGCCGAGTTTGGTGCCTTTGTGTTAGTCGAAGGTGACGGGTTCGATCCGATCGAAGGCTTGATTCACATTTCTGAGCTCAGCAGTTTCCGCGTCGAGCAGGCGTCCGACGTGGTTGCCGTGGGCGAAGGCGTGTGGACCCAGGTGCTGTCCGTCGAGCCCGACAAGCGTCGCCTCGCCCTTTCACTGCGGCGAGCCCTCGAAGGCTGAAACCAGAACGCGAAACGACCGGAGGATGCCCTCCGGTCGTTTCATCTGCGCACGTAGTTTCAGCCAAGGCGTAAGGCGCTATGCGCGCGTAGTTTCAGCCGTTACTTCCCCGCGACTGTGCTTTGTGGTCGCCGCCGTTGGTGCCCAACTTCGGCCGTTGCCTCCCGCGACTGTGCTTTGTGGTCGCCGCCGTTGGTGCCCAACTTCAGCCGTTGCCTCCCGCGACCATGATGTCGGTTGTGATCATCTGCACCCGCTGACGCAACTCCTCGAGCGCTTCGGCCGTTTGCTCGAGGGTTCGTGAGGTGTCGGGCCACGTTGACGACCGAAAGTCGGCGGCGAGAAGCCCGTCCCACACCTCGGGGTCGGAGAGGATCTGACCTTCCGCCTTTAATGCCGCGATCTGCTCGGCCAGGCCCCCGGTGAGGATGGACTGCATGCGAGAAATCGACGTCTTGCCCTGCTCGCTGGAAAGAACGCGAACGCTCATTGTGTGACCTGTGCTTTCTGCCGTTTCGGCGTTGCGTCGATGCCACGCAGCGACGTGAGCTCAACGTAGAAGCATCCGTTTCACGACGAAGCGTTGCTGCGCTCGGCGACGCCGCACCCGGCAACCGAGGACCAAGCTCCCGTCAGTTGAGGCGCATCGGGATCAACGACGGGCCCACGGTCCGGTGACGGCCAGGGTTCGCCCGACGACCTGCTGGTTGACGAACAACCAACGACCATCGGGTGAAAAGTGCACGCCGCACAACTCGCCGATCTGGCGGCTGCGAGCCAAGCAGAACGGCACCCCGTCACTTCCCAGCGCGCCGATGCGATTCGGGTCTTCGCCGTCCTCACACCACAGCACCCCACCGAATGCCGAGACCGACAGGTTGTCGGGACTGGAGAGATTTTCGCCTGTCACCGTATTCCGCCCACCGACAGGAAAGTATGCGAGCAGAGTAAGGGTGGCGGCCACCGGGTCGTAGCGGAAGACCTGACCTTCGTGGCGTAGCTCCGGACGCGACACCGAGTCGTTGAACGACGACACGAACGTGAGCTGGCCGTCGAACCACCACGCGCCCTCGAGCTTCTGTGCACGCGTGACTCGGTCATCCGAGAACAACGACTTGAGGCCCGTGTTGTCTTGTGGCAGGGCCGATCCGTTTGACGGCGTCGGCGTCCAGCTGACCCCTTTGATAACGGCACCGGCCGTCGTGAGCTCAGCCAGATTTGCGACGTCGGCAACGCGCATCGCCGACAGTGAACCACCTCGACCGAGCGACCCGAATCGGCGAGATCGATCGATCGGGGCGAAGCGGTAGAGGAGCGCATTGCCGCCGTTGTCCTCGGTGAGATAGACCTCGCTGGTCGTCGGATCGACGGCGGCAGCCTCGTGTGGGAAGCGGCCCATGGCCTTGTAGGGCACCGCGTCGGTTCGGTTGCTGGTCGGGTCAATTTCGAACACGTACCCGTGGGCGATGCCTTCGACGTCGACCTCACTCTCCTCGCAGGTGAGCCACGTTCCCCACGGTGTCACACCGCCCGCACAGTTGCGCGTCGTTCCGGCCAGGACCGGACGATGCGACGTTCGTTTGCCCGACGCCGTCACGCTCAGCAGCGAGACGCCACCGCTCACGTTGCGGTCGTAGACGGGCACCGGTGTGGAACCGTTGGACTGCGGTACCGGGTCGCCGTCGTCGTTGACCAGCTCGTGGTTGCAGGCAATGATCGTGGACCGGCCACTCGCGAAGGAGCCCATCGCATCGGGACGCGCCGGAGTGGGGGATCCGTCGTCGAGGCCACCGGCGCCCGCTTGGGCCAGCACGACGTAGCGGAAACCCTTCGGCAGATCGATCAGACCCTTGGGGTCGGCCACGAGCGGACCGTAGCCACCAGCGCGGAAGCGCCACCGGCGCTTGTCGGCCTCGGCCGGGGCGGCGCCGAGGAGGGACGGCCCCCACGAGGCGGCGGTGACGACGCCAAGGCCCTGCAACACTTCGCGGCGGCTGAGAACCATACGAGGCAATCGACCCCGCCAGCGGCGAACTGGAGTGGGTTAGCGAGTTCGACGAAGACGGCGGCGGCCAATGGGCTTGACGCCCAAAGCTTCGGCGGCATCCTTTTGGCGGCCGTCCATCCGCTTGGCGATAAGCGCGCGGCGTTCTTGCAGCTCGGCGTAGGTGAGGCTGTCGACGCTGGCCTCGACACCGATCGTGGCCTTGAACGCACTGATGTCGATCATCTGCGTGGACATATCGATGCCAACATCGCTGGCGATCCGAGCCCCGTGTTGGGTGGCGAAGTGAATCGCAATTTCCGTAAGTGTGCCGAACAAATCGAGATTGGGGGCCAACGTGGCCATGGCCCCGTCGAGGAAGAGCAGATCCTTGACGTAGAGCATGAGCTCTTTCGGCATGCGGGCGCCGTAGCCGAGGAGTGCCTTGGTGATGTTGCGGATCTCGGCGATGAGTTCGTCGGGCGACATCTTCGTCGGATCTTTCACCGGACCGTCGAGGTTCAACGTGGCGATGACTTCGTCGATGTCGGTGTCCATCGGCAACGCCCCGAGTTCGCACAAGGCCTGCACCTGCATGCGGATGTCGTTCGTGGTGCCGGCCAGCATGAGGCGAAGGAACGCCTGACGCTTGCCCGCGTCGAGCCGGGCCGTGATGCCGTGGTCGAGCAACGCGGTGGTTCCATCGGGAAGAACCATGAGGTTGCCGCCGTGGAGATCGCCATGGAAGATCCCGTGGAGCATGGCCCCTTCGAGGAAGGCGACCATGCCAGCCTTGATCACGGCTTCGGTGTCGATACCGCCAGCGCGCATACCTTCGGCATCGTCCCAGGCAAACCCGCGCAGACGTTCCATCACCAAGACGCGAGGCGTGACCAACGTGGGATGGGGTCGCGGAACGACCATCGCCCGTTGACCGGTGGTGGCCAGCACGCGACCAATATCGAGCATGTTCTGCGCTTCGAGTCGGAAGTCGAGCTCTTCGACGATGGTCTCGGCGAAGAGTTCAACGAGAGCCGGGGGATTGGCGAGTGCGGCGATCGGGATCCGGCCGATTAGGTGAGGCGCAAACCAGCTCATCGCCTTGAGGTCACGGTGAACGAGTGATCGCACCGTCGGGCGCTGCACCTTCACCACCACTTCTTCGCCGGAGTGGAGACGGGCCACATGCACCTGGGCGATCGACGCCGCCGCGAGTGCGGTCTGCTCGAACTCGGCAAAGACTGCTTCGAGAGGCGCGCCGAGATCTTCTTCTATCGTGCGTCGAACGACATCGAACGGGTCCGGCGGAACCTTGTCGCGCAGTTGCCGAAACTCAGTCACCAGCTCGCCCGGGAAGATGCCTTCGCCCGAGCTGATGATCTGACCCATTTTGATATACGTCGGCCCGAGTTCACCGAAGGCGATGCGAAGTCGGCGCGAGATGCCGGCTCGGCTGACCTCGCCGCCCTTCGGCTTCTCCTTGATCCGCCACCTCGCCAACGTCACGCCCAACACCCGGGCCGTGCGAAGCAATCGCGAGGCCGGGGGCACTTTGCCCGGGGTCGTGAGCTCCGGGACCTGCGCCTTGGTGGCCTCCCGAACGGCGTCGAGACCGGCCCGCCACGTCATCTCGGACTCGACAACAACCCACGGCCCATTCGCGGTGAACGCAAACTCAACCGTGTCGGGTGACCGGTCAGGTATCTGCGCCGGGGACGTCTGGGCTTCGGACTCCCGTTCGCCGGATGCGGCGGGCGGGGCGGCGGGCACCGTTGGTGCTGGCCGGAGAACATTCGACGTTGTTGCAGACACTCCGTGGACGCTAACCGGACCCCGCCGCTACGGGCACTCGAACTGTTCTCGCCACGCCGCTCAGGGTAGGTTCGAAACATGACGGAAGTCTCAAACGCCGACTATTCGCTCACCGCCCCGCACGTGCTCGCGGATCCGGCCGAGGCGTACCGAGAACTGCGGGCGAAGTGTCCTGTGCATTTTGAAGAGACACCGGACTACTCGCTGTTCACGGTGGCCGGTCTCGACGATGTGATGGACATTCTTCTCCGCCCCGATCAATGGTCCAACGCCAAGGGGCCGGGCGTAAAAAAGTCGGCGAGCCTCGGTGATGTGCAGCACGACGATCCGCCCGTCCACACCCATCGGCGTCGCTTCTTGCGTGACCCGTTCCTGCCGAGCGCCGTCAATCGCACAAGCGATCAGATCCGGGCCACGGCCGAGGCACTCGCCGACGAGTTACTGGCGTCGGGAGCCGGAGGATGCGAGCTGAATCACGATTTTGCGCTCGCCCTGCCGGTGGCGAGCTTTTGTGCGTTGCTGGGCGTCGACATCGATGATCGCGACCAATTCAGCCGATGGGCCGACGACATGGTCGCCGGCATGGCCTATCAAGACTCCGGCCGCGAAGGACGGGCCGGTATCGGTCGTTTCGCTCGCCAACAGATCGAGTCGCGGCGAGCGGTGCGCGAGCGCGGTGAGGAACTTCCCGATGGTTTCCTGTCGTATGTCGCCACGGCGCCGTACTCGGCTGACGGGGCCCCTATGCCGATCGACGAGGCGGTCAACACCGTGTCGCAGTTTCTCGTGGCCGGTCACGAGACGACCACATCGTTGATCACCAATCTCATGTGGCGCGTTCTCGAGACACCATCGCTGTGGCGCCAACTGGTTGCCGATCCATCGCTGATCGACGTGGCCGTCGAGGAAAGCCTCCGGTTCGATCCGCCGGTACTCGGGCTCTGCCGGACGAGCAACGCACCGTCGACCGTGGGCGGCGTCGATGTCCCTGAGGATTCCAAAGTCATGGTCCTCTACGCCTCTGCGAATCGGGATCCAGCCCTCTTTCCGAACCCCGACGAATTCCGCCTCGATCGATCACTCACCGACACCAAGAAGCACCTGTCGTTCTCGTGGGGTATTCACTACTGCCTCGGTGCGGGCCTCGCCCGATTGACGGGTCGCATCGCCATCGAGACGTTGGTGACGCGGTTTCCGTCGATGCGCCTTGCCGGGCCGACGAAGCGCCTCGATGCGCCGTTCCTGTGGGGTCGCAAAGTCCTGCCGGTGGCCTGGAACTGAACCGACCTGCTCGCTTGGCTGGTGACTCAGTAGTCGATGCCGCGCTTCGCGGCGATACCCGATCGGTACGCGTGCTTTGTATCGTCCATGGTCGTGATCGTGTCGGCGACGTCGATCAATGCCGTCGGTGCGTCGCGTCCGGTGGCCACGACGTTCACGGTGCTGGCCCGATGGGAAATGGCGGCCACTACCTCGTCGGTCGAGATCCAACCCCACGTCATGGCGTAGGTGATCTCGTCGAGGATGAGCAGCTCGTGCGAACCGGTCCGGAGGGTCTCAGCGGCGGACTTCCAGGCCGTGATGGCAAGTTGCTTCGACGATTCCATATCATTCGAATCCCAGGTGAATCCATCGCCCGCCGACCACCAGTCCACGCCGAGCTTCGTCAACATCTCCTCCTCGCCGGTCTTCCACTCGCCGGACTTGAGGAATTGAATCACTCGTACGTTCCAGCCTCGGCCAAGCGCTCGAAGGGCGATGCCGAACGCCGCGGTCGACTTCCCCTTGCCATGGCCGGTGTTGACGATGACCAGCGACGGCACTCGGCGCAGTTCGGTCTGGATCGGCGACTCGGTGGGCGGCCTGTCGCTCTGCGGATCGTCGTTGGGCACCGGTCCAGTGAAGCAGACTGTCCTGCCAGGTGAGTCAGTCCAAAAGTCCGCTTCTCCATGTGCGCCGTGAGGTCGGTCGGTATTTCGCCGCTCAGCAGTTCTTGACCCGGCTGCCCTGCCCAACAACGACCCCCTATGCGCCGGCCGATCTGGCCGGGAGCATCGCCTGGTTCGGTCTCGTCGGGGTGCCGGTAGGGGCGGTGGCTGCGGGAGTGGCACTGGCGCTGCGATCGCTGGTGACGCCCACCTTCGCGGCGATCGTGGCCGTCGCGGTTGGCGCCGTGGTGACCGGTGCGTTTCATGAGGACGGCTTCGCCGACACCTGCGATGCGTTCGGTGGTTACACGCCGGAACGCCGCCGCGAGATCATGCGGGACAGTCGAGTCGGAACGTTTGGCGCGCTAGGACTCATCGTGTTGTTTGCTGCAAAAGTAAGCGCGCTGAGTGTTGTGTTGGTCGATTCATCGGCGTTGAGGGTGGTCGCAATAGTCATAAGCACACATACAATCTCGCGGGCGGCGACAGTGCTCGCCATCAGGTTCGTTCCGCCGGTCCTCGATCCAACCTCGAAGACCAAGTCGTACATCGTGACGTGGCCGCGGTTCGTTGTTGCTCTGCTCGTGCCGGCGGCACCGTTGGCGGTCGGGGTGTTTCGCTGGGATGCGGCGATCATCGGGGGCGCGGCGATTGTGGTGGTGGAGGGTGCCCGCCCGTTCTTCCGACGTTTCACCGACGGGATCTCGGGCGACGGACTCGGCGCCATCAATCAGATCGTTGAGGTCGTGGTCTGGGCCGTGGCCGCCCGCCAGGCGCTCGGCCGCTAGCGCATTCGCGCACGGGCGTCGCTAGAGGCCGAGTTCCGACGCCCACGGGGGATCGGCGCCCGCTCGGCTGCAGGTGATGGCGGCGGCCCGGGCGGCGAACTGCAGCATGTCCGCAATGTCGTCGTTCGTTCGCGACTGCAGACCATGGCGGGAGAGGTGGCCGCCCAGTTCGAGCCAGGTGAGCATCGCCGCGTTGGCGGTGTCGCCGGCCCCGATGGTGTCGACCACCTGCACCGGTGCGGCCGCAACGGTGACCGACGAGCCGTCGTGACGAACCCCAACGATGGCGTCACCGCCGCGCGTTAGCACCAAGAGCGCTGGTCCCGTAGCGGCCAGAAGTCCGACGCGTTCGAGAACGTCATCGTTGGGCCAGAGCGCGGCGATATCCGCGTCGGAAACCTTCACCAGGTCGGATGCGGCGATCATCCGTTCGATCCGACCGCGGTAGAGGTCAACGTCGGTCACCAGCCCCATGCGCACGTTCGGATCGAGCGCCAGGAAACGCCTCCCGGCCAGTCGCTCGGCGAGGAAGAGTTCCTCCAGCGTGGAACCGCATGGCTCGAACACCAGCGCACACGTGCCCATGTGCAGCGCCGTGACGTCGGCTCCGAGGGTCGGAAGCATGGCCGCGGTGAGCCCCGGATCGGCGGTGCCGTTGGCGTAGAACGCATACGACGCGCCCCCGTCGGGAGCGATATGGGCCACGGCCAGCGTGGTGCTGTCGCTGGTGTCGACTAC
>JAYSTV010000322.1:0-3132 GCA_043719425.1 Acidimicrobiia bacterium
CCATTGCCGGAAGATTGGCCGAGAAGCTTCTCGTGGCCGGTGTATCCCGCACCGACACCGCGGCGACGGCCGCAATGCTGCGCATGCTCGTGTTCGCGGCAATGGCGGTGATCATCGGCGCCGTTGCCCACGTGTTGTTCGTTGATCCTTTTCCCAGTCACGGGGCGAGCGCGGCCGTCCGCCGAACGACCATGGCGTGGGGGGCGATTGGCCTCGCGGCCGCGGCGGTGAGCGTGTTCGTCTACGGACCGCTGGTCACGGGACAGTCGCTCGGCGCCATTAGCCACGGCACGCTGCTCGACGACACGCTGCGCGACCGGGTGGGCCAGGCCATGGCGATCCGTGTGGTCGTTCTCGGCCTTCTCAGCGCCGTGCTCGTGGGGCGCCTTGCAAAGTCGGCGGGTGAAGCGCGCCGACGAGCAAGCGAGGTCGGCCTGTTGGCGTTGGTCATCGCATTGGCCGTGGCGCAGGCGTTCACCGGACATGGGGCGGCGGGCAAACACCTGGCTGTTGCTCTTCCGGCGACCGTGGTCCACGTGCTGGCGATGGGTGCGTGGGCCGGGGGCTTGGTGCTGCTCCTGGTGACCCTTCGTCGGGGTGGTGCAGTGGCCGATCGCCTCGCCGTGACGCAACGGTTTTCCCGCCTGGCCGGCATGGCCGTGGGGGCGTTGGTGGCGAGCGGGTCGATCGCCCTGTGGCGCCAGGTCGGCTCTGTCGAAGCATTCCGGTCGACGCCTTCTGGTCGGTTTCTCGTGGTCAAGCTCGGACTGGTGGCCGTGCTCTTGCTCTTGGGAGCGAACAACCGTCGAGCCCTCGCCGACACCACGTCGCCGGACCGAGCGGTGACCGCCGTGCGTCGAACGATCGGCGTGGAGATCGTTGGAATGGTCGCTGTGCTCGTTGTCACGACGCTCATCGTGAACCTCGCTCCGGCCCGCGACGTGGTGTCTCGACCGATCGCACTGACAGTCAAGACCACGACCGGACTGGTCGACATCACTGTGGAGCCAGCTCGGCCCGGACGCAACGAGTTGCATATTTATGCACTCACCAAGCAGGGCGCGTCACGACCCGTCGAGCTCATCGGGGCCACCCTGTCGAACGCCGCCGCTGGCATCGAGGGCCTCGAGAGCCAGGTCGTGCGCGCCGGGGCCAACCACTTTCAAGCGCTCGGTCTCGACCTGCCCGTGAAAGGCACCTGGCGTCTCGATATCAACGTGAAGCTCGACGCCTTCACCGAAGAGACCGGCTCCACCACGTTCACCCTTCGTTGAACGTCCCCCGGGGGGCGCGGCCGGGTTTGGTTGTCAAGGAGCTGTCGGGGAAGTGTGCTCAGGCCGGCTTGTTGGACGCGATGGTCCAGGTGCCATTGTCGAGTTCGATCAACGTGATGTCATGCAAATGCACATGGGCGTGATGAGGACCGCACAGAAACCCTTCGTTCTCCAGATCGGTCGGTCCACCCCGCTCATACTCACGAAGATGATGCGCGTCGCTCCGTTGCGCCGGAGCATCACACCCCGGATAGATACACCGAGGCTGTAACAACATCAACGCCAACTTCTGCAACGGTGACGCGAATCGACGGTTCCGACCGAACTGCATCGTCGCCCGATTCGTCCCATCACGAATCGCCGCATACAAATCCGCCCGAGCCATCACCTCCAACGCCTCCTCAATCGAGACCGGCACATCCGGCGCGATCGTGGCATTCAACGTTTCCGCTTCCACATGCACAATCAACGCCGGTTTTCCGGTCGCCACGATCTTCGAGCGCATCCACGCCACGAACGCGTCGGCCAGCCGGAGGTCCCGGGGCTCATCCTCATGCCCACCCAAAACCTCCGCCCGATCCGGGTGCGCCGCCCGCCACGCCTGATCACACAACTCGTTCAAGGTGTTGCGCAACTCGTGCCCCTCCACCGGCGGCAACACCATCGTGACCCCCACACACCCGTTGGGCTTGTCGAAGAACTTCACCGACCGCTCCGCCTGTTGCTCCTCAGCCAACGACGTCGACTCAGTCTTGACGCGATGCTTCGCCACCGGGCGAACTCATCAACCGTGAGCCCACGGGCTTGAGGCAGAAGCTCGGCCGCCATCGCCGGCTTGAGATACGCCAACGGTCGAAGGTGACCGGCCGACACGATCCCGCACGACAGCATCGACCCGGCATCAGGATGCTCCCGCACCACCTTCGCCACCGCCGCCAACTCCCGCGCCGAACAACCCGACGCGCCCGTCGCCCGAGTCAAAGCTGCGGCCGTGTCACGACCCGCATCAAGACAATTCACCAACACCGCGGTGACCGCCGCCAACGAACGCCGAACCTGCTCCAACGCCACCAACCCCGCCTCCGCCTGCACCGGCGACCATTCGGCGACCCTCTCCGTATCGAACCGGACCTGAGCCCACTCCCCCAACGTCCTGTCACACCCAACGCCATACGTTGACGCGAACACATCACCGAGCGCGACGTCGCCAAACGTCACTTTCGCAGCCAAGAGCATCGCCGTGTCCATGCGACAATGATACACGAACGCTTATTCGCAATACTCCAAACACATGGTTTTATAAAGTGATATTGGGCACACCACTTGGCGGCAGGCTCGATGCCATCAGCAAAATCGAAGGCGCGTTCAACGTCTGCTCAATTCGGCATTGACAAACCACGTGAACACCGACAGGGTCATCGCGTGCATGAACCGGAAGAAGAGCTCGGAGGACCGACCTGGCAACCGACGCCTATCGAGCGGCTTGCCGAACTGGCCCGGACTCGGCTGCACCTGGTAGCGCAAATCGACCACACCGATACCTTGCTGACGCTTGCCGCGTGCGTACTTATCGTGGGCGCCGTCATCTCGGTGATTAGTGAGCAGAACAGATTCGGCTTCTTTGGCCAATCGGAATGGTCCAATGCGTTTCTCTTCGGTGGGCAATCACTCGCCCGTCAGTTTCGTCTGCTCGTGCCTGCGCTCGCAGCGTTCGCGATTCGGTCCTGCCAACGACAATCGCTCCGGGTACGCATGGTTCTACGCGTTGCCACGGTGGCGAGCGCAGGGAGCACGGCGTTCTACGTCGCCGGGTCCTTTCGCAGATCTCCACGCCAAAGCAAGACGACGAGCGGCGAAT
>JAYSTV010000323.1:0-7579 GCA_043719425.1 Acidimicrobiia bacterium
AGATCTCCGGTGCCCACGACGATGCCGTGCACCTGGTTGGCGATGTCGAACAAGATCTGCGTGCGCTCGCGCGCCTGAGCGTTTTCGTAGACGACGGAGTGGTTCGACGGGTCGTGGCCGATGTCGGTGAAATGCTGCCCCACCGACGCGGAAATGGAGATGGTCCGGGCGGTCACGCCGAGCAATTCCATGAGCTGATCAGCAGCAGTACGTGTACGTACGGTCGTCCCAAACCCGGGCATGGTGATGGCGACGATGTCCGACACGGGCCGGTCGAGCCGACGCAACGCCTCGGCGCACACGAGAAGGGCGAGCGTCGAGTCGAGCCCACCACTCACCCCGATCACCAGTCGTTCGCTGTGAGCCGCCATCATGCGTCGGGCGAGGCCCACCGACTGGATGGCGAGGATCTCGGCGGCGCGTTCGTCGCGCGTGATCGGATCGTCGGGAACGAAAGGTGATCGGGTCACCACTCGTCGAAGCTCACTCAGCTGCTGCTTGGTTCCCCCTAGGTCAACGACGGTGGCCGCAAGTCCGCGCGGCGCGGTTGACCACGTGACGTCACGGGCCCGTTCGTTGTCGAGTCGAGCCACGTCGATGTCGGTGGCAACGCTGGCACCGGCGAACACGAACCGCTCGCCCTCGGCCAGCATCGAACCGTTCTCAGCAACCATGGTGTGGCCACCGAACACGAGATCCTTGGTGGATTCCGTCGGCCCTGAACCGGCATAGACGTAGGCACAGTGTGTGCGCGCCGATTGTTGGCGAACGAGCTCGCGCCGATAGTCGGCCTTGGCCACAAGCTCATTGCTGCCCGACGGGTTCACAATCACGTTGGCACCGGCGAGAGCAAGAGCCGTCGACGGTGGATCGGGCGCCCACAGGTCTTCGCAGATCTCGATGCCAACGGTGGCTGGACCGACTCGGAACAACAGGTTCGGGGCGACCGGAAATGGCCCAACAGCGGCGATGGTCACTGTGGTGGCGATGTCGAACCCCGGCGTGAACCACCGCCGCTCATAGAACTCGCCGGCATTCGGGAGGTGTTGCTTGGGCACCGCCCCGTGCACCGCGCCTCGACGGATCGCGAGTGCGGCGTTCACTCGACGCCCGTCGGCGAGAGCCAACGGTGCACCCACCACGATGAGGGCGGCCAGCGTGGCCGTCTTTGCGCACAATGCGGCGATCGCCGCTTCGGTGCGGGCGCGTAGTTCGTCGGTGAGGAAGAGGTCTTCGCACGTGTAGCCGGTGAGTGAGAGTTCGGGAAACACGATGATCGACGCGCCGTCGGCATCGAGGCGTTGCGCCCATGCGGCAATCTCGGTGGCATTGGCCACGGGATCACCCAACTGAATGGGGGGAGCGGCCGCGGCCACCCGCACGAAACCAAACTCGGCCCAGTCGGTGAGCGCGGGTGCTGCCGGGGTACTGGCCATGACGACGAAGTTACTGGGGCCACCGCGACGACGGTGTGGAGTTGTGTATGTCTAGAGCCCACGTAGCCTCAACGGAGATGTCTGCTGCCAATCTCCTCGCCCCCTACGACGCCGTCATGCTGGTGTCCTTCGGTGGCCCCGAAGGACCCGACGACGTGCTGCCCTTCATGGAGAACGTCACTCGTGGCCGAGGCATCCCGCGCGAACGTCTGGTGGAAGTCAGCGCCCACTACGCCCGCTTCGGTGGGGTGAGTCCCATCAACGGACAGAACCGTGCGCTCCTCGACGCCATGCGAGCGGAATTCGCTCGCCGGGGGATCGACGTTCGGGTCGCGTGGGGCAATCGCAACTGGACGCCTTACGTTGCTGATGGTCTCGCTCAACTTCACGGTGCGAAACGCGTGCTGGCGTTTGTCACGAGCGCGTACTCGTCGGCGAGTGGATGTCGGCAATACCGCGAGGACATCGCCAAGGCGCTGGTCGGGGTCGGCGACGGCGCGCCCGTCGTCGACAAGATCCGCGTGTTCTACAACCACCCCGGTTTCATCGAGCCGATGGTCGAGGCCACGGCGGCCGCGCTGGCGACGCTGCCGGCCGATGCCGAAGTGGTGTTCACTGCGCACTCGATCCCGCAGTCCATGGCCGACACCAGTGACTATGTGGCCCAACTCAACGAAGTATGTGCACTGATCATGTCGGCATTGCCCGACGGCGCGTCGAGACGACATGACCTTGTGTACCAGAGCAGGTCCGGGGCACCCGGCCAGCCATGGTTGGAACCCGATATTTCGGATCATCTTCGGGCTCGTCATGGCGACGGAGTCACCGCCGTCGCTGTCGTCCCGATCGGTTTCATCAGTGACCATATGGAAGTGGTGTGGGACCTCGACACCCAGGCCCGGGAAACGGCCGACGCGCTCGGCCTGACCATGGTTCGTGCGGCCACGGTCGGCACCGACGCGCGCTTCGTCGCCATGATCGTCGACCTTGCGCTCGAACGGGCGGCAACAGTGCGTGGTGAGAAGCCGCTTCGTGCCGCCCTCGGTGGGCGAGGGCCGAACCACGACGTCTGTCCACTTGACTGTTGTCCGATGTCGACTCGACCGGGACCGCCCAGGTGACCGACGCTGGCGTGCCAATTGCCGAATCGGTCCGGTTCACCGTCGCCGGCGATGCCGTGTGCCGGGTCGGGTTCACGGTGCTCGGACGACGCGCCGAACGCGCACCCCCTCGCGAGCGAGTGGCGGTTGGCGCTGCTTCTCGTCACGTCGGAGCCACCCTGGCCGTCTGGTCGTCGCTCGCCCCCGACGCCAAGGGTCTCGTGGCACTCGCCGACGTGGCGCGGCAGGAACTGAACGACGCCGAGCTGACCAAGGCCCTGGAAGACGGGTCGCTCCTCCCGGTTGCGGCCGGGCTTCTGGCTACCGTGCGGTCGGCCGTGGGCGATGTCATCGCCACCTGCGGCCAGGCCGACGGGCGCCTCCAAACCGGCCTGCGGATCATCGAAGTGCATCTTCGTGACGCCGCATCGTGCCTTCATGCCGAAGGCGAGAGTTCAGCGGCGGGCCATTCCGGAGAGGTGGTCCGGGTGTCGACCGCAGCCCTCAGCCTGCTGGTTGGAGCGAGGAAAGACTTCAGTTCACCACTGTTGGTGCCGAAGTCTGTGGAAACAAACCACCCGACGTGGTGAACAACCCGTCGGGGGATATCCCCCGTAGCCGGTAGACTTCCGGCTCCCAGTGTCAGCCCTGGACTTTTCGCGCGACCCTGCGGGAATGTTCGGCGTTGAACCTGGGTTCGACATCGTAGCGATTGCCACGAACGAACGCTTCCGAAGAACCGAGGATTAGCTGTGGCGAAAGAACGTGGAGAGCGCGAAGAGGAAGACCTCGTACGCCTCTACCTTACGGACATCGGGCAGTACCCACTGCTCACCAAAGACGATGAGGTTCGTCTCGCCCAGGCCATTGAGGAGGGCAAGAAGGCCGGCATCCAGCTTGAGGCTGGCGGCAAGGACCTCACCACCGCCAAGAAGCGCGAGCTGAAGAAGATTCATCGCGCCGGTGAAGACGCCGAGCGCACCTTCGTTCAGTCGAACCTGCGTCTCGTCGTCTCGATTGCCAAGAAATACCAGGCGTCGGGTTTGCCGCTGCTTGACCTGATCCAGGAAGGCAACCTGGGCCTCATGCATGCCGTCGAGAAGTTCGACTGGCGCAAGGGCTTCAAGTTCTCGACGTACGCCACGTGGTGGATTCGTCAGGCCATCACCCGCGGCATCGCCAACACCGGCCGCACCATTCGTCTTCCAGTGCATGCTGGTGACACGCTCGCCCGCTTGCAAAAGGCGCGTTCGCGGTTGGAGCTCAAGCTTGGCCGTCAGGCCACGCTGTCCGAGCTGGCCGCCGAAGTCGAGATGCCCGAGGACAAGGTCACCGAGGCACTACGCTTCGCCGCCGAGCCTCTTTCGCTGTCGGAGCCCCTTCGTGAAGACGGCGACGCCGAACTGGGCGACGTTGTCGAAGACCGTGGCGCCGAGTCCCCGCTCGAAATGGCGGCCACGGCCCTGCTGCCGCAAGAAATCGCCAAGCTGCTCGGTCCGCTCGACGAGCGCGAGCGCGAGATCCTGCGTCTGCGCTTCGGCCTTGACCGCGGCGAGCCCCGCACCCTCGAAGAGGTCGGGGAGCACTTCAACCTGACCCGGGAGCGGATCCGCCAGATCGAAGCCCGAGCCATGTCCAAGCTGCGCCACCCATCGTCCGACACCGGGGCCCGCGACCTCCTCGCCGTCTAACCCCGCTCTTTTTCCGGCCGCTGGCGCGGTCGTCACCACGCCGCTTGGGTTCGCCCAGGCGGCGTTTCGCGTTCGTCGCCGTCTTAGCCAGGCTCGGTTGCCACCGTCAAGAGGCTGGCGAGCAGCGCCGCGAGAATCGGGACGCCCGTCCACAGTGGTGCGGTCCAGCCAACGCCGCCCTCCGACGAATCGATGGCAACGCCGGCGAACAGTCCGAACCACGTGATTGCCGTGAGGAGGGCGATCCAAGCCGGGAGCACGTAGCGACGGTGCGGTGATGTCTCCACGCGGGACCACGTGAATTCGGCGACGAGCGCAGCGAGGATCGCGCCGATAACGCGTGGCAGTGTGCCGAAGCTGTCGAGCACGGTTTGCAGCACGGAGGGAAACACCAGCAGGGCGACGAAGGTGCCACGGGGTAGGCGAACGCGTCGGACGAGAAAGAGCAGCGCGGCCGTGGAGATGAACGTGAACACGACGATGCCGGCGATCCCTTCGATGCGCACTTCGTTGCGGAGCCACCCACCGCCGACTCCGAGAGCATCGTCGAGGACTCGGCGGCCAAACACGTTCTCGGCGTATGGGCTCACGTACATCAGGAAGAACTGGAGCAGAGCGACGATGAAGGCGACGGTCCCCACGATCGGTCCGGTCGAGGACCACTTCGCCTGCTGACGCTCGCCCTCCCGGGCCGTTGTCGACACGATCGGCCCGACCGCCATGAGCAACCCACCGGAGAGCAGCACCAGGTGCGTCGGCGACAGCAGCGCTTCGATGCTCACCTCCACCCCCAGGAGTTGATGCCAGATGAGGTCACCTACGGCCCCGACACCGAACACGGCGACCCCGACAGAGCGGAATCCGTAGCCGACGGGAATGGTGTGGCGAATCGATTGGCCAGGACGTTGGTGTCGTCGCAGCATGTAGATCATCCACGCCGCGGATGCAGTGAAGCCGCTGTACAGAATGGCGTGCCACGGGGTGAAGAACGTTTCGGGCTTTTGGTTGCGATGGGCCCATCCGTCGACGAACAGCCCGGCGATCATCCACACGCCGCAGAGTCCGGCGATGGCGTCGTCGCGTGGTTGGGCAAACACCCGACCGGTGGCCGGGTTGTCGGACATGGTCGTCGATGGTACGGCCGTTGGTCGGGCAGACTTCGCAGCTCCGCTGGGGCAACGGACCTTCGGGCAGACTCTTTGGCATGGAACTGATCGACTTTGGACGAACCGGCCACCGCAGTAGCCGCGTGATCTTTGGTGCCGCTGCGCTCGGCGGCGTGCGCCAGGAGTCCGCCGATCGGATCCTGGCCGAGGTGCTGGCCGCCGGGATCAATCACATCGATACCGCCGCCGGATACGGCGACTCAGAACTGCGGCTCGCTCCGTGGTTGGCCGCTCATCGTCCTGAGGTGTTCCTCGCCACCAAGACGGGTCGGCGTTCCGGCGATGGTGCGCGTCGAGAGCTCGAAGCGTCACTCACGCGCTTGGGCGTTTCGTCGGTTGATTTGATCCAGTTGCACAACCTCGTGGAACCCGATGAATGGGAGCGGGCGTTCGCCCCCGATGGTGCGGTGGCGGCGTTGGTGAGAGCCCAACACGAAGGTCTGGTCGGTGCCGTCGGTGTGACCGGGCATGGTCTGCGGATCGCGCACATGCACCTGCGCAGTCTCGAACGCCACCCGTTCGCCTCGGTGCTGTTTCCGTGGAATGCCGCGCTTGCCGGCGTTGAGGGCTATGCCCATGATGTACGCGCGCTTATGGAGGTGTGTCGCGAGCGGGGCGTGGCCATGCAGATGATCAAGTCAATCGCTCGGCGTCGATGGACCGAGGAGTCGGCCCGCCGGTTCAGTTGGTACGAGCCGTTGACCGATAGCGGCGCCATTGCTCGTGCCGTCCGCTTCGTCATGTCGGAGCCCGATCTGTTCGTCAACAGTTCGAGTGACGCCCGTCTCCTGGGCGCCATCGTGGCCGCGGCCACGAGCGCCGACGCAAGGGTGCGGCCGACGGATGAGGAGTTCTCCGCCGACGCCGTAGCGTTCGGCGTTCAGCCCCTCTTCGACGGAGCCGAGCTGGAGCGGATCTGATGGGTTGGGCAAGGCGCGGCAGTTGTGCCAACGGGCGACTCATTCACACCGAGTCGTCGACCGACAAACCCATGCCGTGCGTAGAACGATCGGAACGACATGGTGCGGCGGCCGCGAACTCGTTCAACACGACGATGGCCGTCTCGGGGACACGGGCCTGGTTCGTGGTTCTGAGTAGCACCGCGTGCACGACGTTTTCCGAGCGGGCTGACGTCAGCGGGGTTCTGGCCGAGCGCCAGCCGTCCGGCCAAGGTTTGGCGTGTCGGTCTCCGTGGCGACCGCGCTACGTCGTAGAGCTGTGCTGCGGCTTGCCGAACGTATTCCGAAGAGGGTGCCCAATGCTCGATTGTCGAACTCCGCCCCGGCAGACGCTGGACGGCGACCGTCATCACGGGGCTTCTGACGGCCAACATGTCTTCGACTTTGTTTGGCAAGAGTTGCCCGTCACTGTCGCCGACGCGTCTGAACGAACAGTGTTTGATTGGCGCGCGTGCAGCCCGACCAGAAGGTGTTCCAACTCTTCGATCGATTGACCTACGCCGAGACGTACAGGGACGATCGAAGCACCAAGGCGTCCAACCACTTCCCTAAGAAGTCGACGCTGAGCAGGATGTTCTCATTCGATAGGGGACGCAGAGGTGTCGAGCAGGTCCGCTACCAGGTGAGGTACATCGAACCCTGGCCGCACGTCACCGCAGATCACGGCATAGACAGGCCAGGTTCGATTGTTGGCGGAGGTGGACGGGAATCGAACCCGCCGAACGGAGATCATCCGTTCCACTCGCTTTGAAGGCGAGGGAGCCCACCAGGTACCCGGACACCTCCGACGTCGATCGTAGCCGGGGTGTCCGGTCAAGAGAATGGCGCGCCGGAGCGCCGCGGCCCGAGAACTGTCACAGGGGGTCGCGTAGGGTCAGCGCCCTCCTTCCCCGGATGATCAATCGCTCCGATTTCCTGGCTGCCGCCGGCGAATTCTCGGTGGCGCGCCTGTTCGATCCGAGGGGTTTCACATGGTTACCGTCTGCTGGTCAGTCAAAGGGGGAACCGGGCTGAGCGTCGTCGCCGCCGCGCTGGCCCTTGGTGCGGCCGACGTCAATCGTCGAGCGGTTGGGGCTGGCGGCGATCGTGTTCTGCTCGTCGACCTGGCCGGCGACGCCGGGTCCATTCTCGGCCAGGCCGAGGCCGACGGTCCAGGGGTGAGGGACTGGTTGGCGGTTACCGATGTTGGCAACAGCGCGTTGGATGCATTGACCGTGCCCGTCGTTG
>JAYSTV010000324.1:0-18998 GCA_043719425.1 Acidimicrobiia bacterium
GTGGCAACATTGACGTTGCCAAGCGCGCGTAGTACTTCGTCGGTGCCGACTACATGATCGGCGACCCAGGTACGGTCGACAAGTCCTTCGTCGACGATGATCGCTCCAAGTGCGGCGAGACACCACGCGTCGGTGCCCGGCTTGACCTGCAGGTGGAAGTCGGCCAGGTCAGCCGTCTCGGTGCGTCGCGGATCGATGACGATCATCGACCGATTCGAGTCGGCCGAGATTTCTTTCAACGTGGTCCGGGCATGGGGGAAACCGTGCGACTGCCACGGGTTCTTGCCCACGAACATCGCCACTTCGCAGTGCTTGAAGTCGGCTCGGGTAATCCCGCCGAGCATGCGTCCGCTGACCCAAAACTCGCCCGTCTTTTCCTGCGCAAGAGCATTGGTCCGATACTTCAGTCCGAGGGCGCGGAAGGTGGCCCCGCTGTAACCACCGCCCAGATGGTTGCCCTGGCCCCCGCCGCCGTAGGCGAATATCGTGTCGCCGCCATGGTTGTCACGGATGGCGGCAAACTTCGCCGCCACTTCGGTGATGGCCGTGTCCCAATCGATGGCCTCGAACGTTCCGTCGGTTCGACGACGCAGCGGCGACGTGAGCCGCTCCGAACCGTTCTGATAGTGGTCGAGACGCAGCGCCTTCTCACACGTGTACCCCGCCGACCCCGGATGGGCCTTGTCGCCGCGAATGCGTTCGAATCGACGACTGGCGCCGCCCCTGGTGGGCTCGCCGAGGCGGACCTCGATGCCACAGTTCGACTCACACAGGATGCAGGCCGTGGCCTGCCACGGCTCCGTGGCCGAAGCCTCGGTATTCACGGTATTCACGGTATTCACGGTGGGCTCGGTCATCGTCATTGCGGTCCTCCGGTGTAGTGGGTCCAACGAAGCTACGTACTCACCCGGCAAAGGACAAATCGCCTGGTCGAAGGAGTAGTCGGTGGTCGCCAGGTACCTTGGTCCACAGTGAATCTGCAGGAGGCAGCAGCCCGTCTCGACGTGCACTATCAAACCGTCTACCGCTGGGTTCGCGACGGGTCGCTGGTCGCCACCAAGTCGTCGAACGCATACCACGTGACCGAGGCCGAGATCGCTCGATTTTTGGCCGAACGCGCCCAGCCCGTGCCCCCGCCGGTTCGCCTTCGGGTGCGCAGCTGGAACCATCACGTTGAACGTCTCCTCAGCGCCCTCCTACGTGGCGACGAGCTGGCCGCCCGGCTTACCGTTGATCGGCTGGCCGGCGGTGCCATTTCTGCGGTCGAACTGTGCGAGAACGTGATCGCACCGTGCCTCGCCGAAGTCGGTATGCGGTGGCACGGCGGAACGGTCACCATCGCCGAGGAGCATCGGGCCACGGCCATTTGCGATCGGATCCTCGCTCGGCTGTCCAGCCATCCGCGAGGTCGACCGCGCGGCACGGCCATCGTGACCACGGCCGTCGGCGACTTCCACACACTCCCCTCCACGATGGCGGCACTCGCGCTGCGCGAAGACCGTTGGAAGGTCCATCATCTCGGCGGCAACGTGCCCCTCGACGATGTGGTTGCCATGGTTCACGACGTCAACGCCGACCTTGTCGTGATCTCGGTGACGAACAATGAAGCGACCGACACTGCGGTGCGGCTCGAAGCCGCCGTTCGCGAAACCGGAACGCAGGTGCTCGTTGGCCGTGCGGGCATGTCGCTGCAGAGCCTCGTGGAAAGTGCTCGGGCACTTCCCCGGTCGACGTCGATCGAAGACTGCTAGGCCGACATAGCGTTCTAAGGGGCGTCGCAGTTGTAGGTGATGGCGTCGTAGGTTCCACTCAGCGCCGCCCCGGGGCGCAGCGGACCTGACCCGCGCTGGAACGTGAGCGAACGCATGGTGGCGCTGTCGAAGCCAGCCATCTGATCCTGCAGACAACTCGGCAGCACGAGCAAATGATCCTGTCCGGCGGTGCCGGCGATGAAGCGATGACGCTTCGGATCGTTCTGCACCACCACATCGGTGGTCGACGGCCTCGTGACGAGCGCGCGCACGCGGCCAACGAGTCCGGGCGAGAAGGCCGGGCCGGAGAAGGCACCAACCACGATCTCGTTCTCGTCGCCAAGGGGCGTGTACAGCTCTTCGCCAATTCGTCCATCGACGACATCGATGCGACGACGCGCCCCACACGCATTTGTCGACCGACGCTCGAAGAGCTGCCAGGCATCGGTGCCGGACACGAAGCGATAGCGACACACCAGGGCCAACATGGTCTCCGGTGGGTCCCACCGACCGATGCGATTGTCGATGGTGAACTGCTCATAGAGCACGTACTTCGGAGCTCTCGGGCCGCGAACAAAATCGGCCGTCCAACGATCGAGACGGGGCGTGAACCCGTGATAGTGCTGCAGGATCGGAAACGGCCGCCACGTCGTCTTCGGATAGATCCACGACACCACGGACCGCACCGGACCGATGTGGAGCGTCTGGCCCTGGATCCGCTTCACGATGTCGGCGGGAAGTGGATAGGTCTTGGGCAGGATGTAGCGACCCCACGACCTGACCTGGCGCCGCTCGGCATGCGAGGTGACCTGACCGAGCGCACGGTTCGCCGAACGAATGCTCGCGGCCGGATCGGTGAAGGCGAGAGAGCCGACGACCGAACCGACGATGATCACGCTCGGGACCACCAGGAACGCCGCCATGGTGACGGTCTTTCGGACAGCCAGGGCCAGGACAACGACGCCGACGAACGCCCACCATCGCAACGAATGACTGTCGTGCCGAAGGAAGGCTTGCTTGGCGAACACGAACATCGATGCACCGAGGGCGAGCCAAAGCAGGCGACTCCGACGGGCTTCGAGCGCGACGCTGCGTTGGCGAACAAGCACCACGATTCCGGCCATCGAAGCGAAGGCCAGCTGCAGTTCCCACGCCGGACCGGATCGCGCCATGGCATCGTTGAACCCGGCAAAAAGGTTGAACGAAAGGCTCAGCCATTCTGTAAGTGCACTTAGTGGTTGACCACATAGCAACCACCCGATGATCAGCGCGCTGAGGAAACCGTCGAGGGCCCACGCCGCGTTGGCCAGTATGCGACGCCAGCCCAGACGATGAAGCACAGACTCGGCGAACACGACGAACAGGGTCCACGCCGTGAGCGACAGACCCACATCGAACTTGACCAACATCATGACCCCGGCGACCGCGCCAAGGGCCGCCGGGGCCCACCGTGGAAGGGCCGCAGCATCGGGCGTGGCCAACCGCCACAGGTACGGCCCGAGAACCGCAAACAGCACGAGGAGCGGCGCCTCACCGCCGATCAGGAGCACGGAGCCGATCATCCAGCTCAGGGCGACGCAGCCAAGAGCGGCAAGTGGCCACGAGCACAGCGATCGCAGACGGCACCAAATGACGAACGCCACCGCCATGAGAATCGGGAACCGAATGCCGATAGCAACCGCGCCAGTGTTCTCGTAAAACATCGTCGCCGTGCTCAGCCAGCCGAGCGGGCCATAGGTGAACACCACGTCTCGACCGAACACCAGGCCTTGACGATGCGCCATATGGAGCGCTGCCGCCCACGACTGGTCCGGTTCCCAGCCCACGTCGGGTATGAGCACGGGGTAGGTAACCAGCGCAACCACAAACGCGACGGCGAGCGCGACTGCTAGGCGTTTGGCTTGGCTGCGGCCCCTCTCGCTCTTGGTCCCGTTACGGGGTCCTGTCACCGGGCAACCCCTTCACCTGCGTTGTGCGGCGGGACCACGCTGGTCCCTTCGATCATCACGCGCAGGGTGGGGTGGCTCGGGCTTTGCTATGGGTTTGGCGTTGGTTAGGCGTTGGTTGACGCGGCGGCGCCAAGGATGGCTTGGGCGGCGGCGAGGCGGGCGATTGGGATACGGAAGGGCGAGCACGACACGTAGTCGAGGCCGGCGGCGTAGAAGAAGTAGATCGACTCGGGATCGCCACCGTGCTCGCCGCAGACGCCGAGCTTGAGGCCGGGCTTGGTGGCCCGACCCTTCAGGACCGACTCTTGCACCAGCGCACCGACGCCACGCTGGTCGAGGGTGTCGAACGGGTTGCGCTTGAGCAGGCCCTGCTCCAGATAGGCGTTCATCATGCGACCTTCGACGTCGTCTCGGCTGAAGCCGAACGTCATCTGGGTGAGGTCGTTCGTACCGTAGGAAAAGAAGTCGGCCTCTTCGGCGATCTCGTCGGAACGAATGGCGGCACGCGGCGTTTCGACCATGGTGCCGATCGTGACATCGAGACGAGCGGCGGCCTTCGGATCCATCTTGGACTTGGCCTCGTCGATGGCACCCTGGGCCCAGCCGCGAGCAACGGCGAGTTCTTCGCGGGTGACGGTCAACGGGATCATCACTTCGATGATCGGGTTGCCACCCTTCTTTACCCGAGCGGCGGCGGCTTCGAGCAACGCACGAACCTGCATCTCGTAGAGACCGGGCTTGACCACAGCGAGACGAACGCCACGGGTACCAATCATCGGGTTGAACTCGTGCCACGACTCGGCCGCCTCGAGGAGCTTCTCCTCGGTGGCGCTAAGTCCACTTACGGCCTTCTTGATCTTGAGTTCTTCCATCGACGGAAGGAACTCATGCAGCGGCGGATCAAGCAGACGGACGGTGACGGGCAGTCCGTCCATCTCGCGGAGGATGTCTTCGAAGTCGGCCTTCTGGGCCTTGCGGAGCTTCTCGAACGCCGCCGCCTCAGCCTTCGGCGTTTCGGCGAGGATCATTTCGCGCACGATCGGTAGACGATCCTCGGCGAGGAACATGTGCTCGGTACGGCAGAGCCCAATGCCCTCGGCTCCGAATTCTCTGGCGTTCTTGGCGTCGGGTCCGTTGTCGGCGTTGGCCCGAACCTTAAGTCCACGTACTTTCTTGGTTCCCTTGCGGATCTCGTCGGCCCAGCCGAGGATCGTGTGGAACTCGGGCGGTGGCTCGGCCGATGCGAGTTCAAGGGCCCCGAGCATGACTTCACCCGTGGCACCGTCGAGAGAGATCACATCGCCTTGGTTCACGACGACACCGTCGATTTCGAAAGCCTTGTCGTTCTTGATCTTCACTGCTTCGGCGCCGACGACAGCCGGCTTGCCCCAGCCACGAGCGACAACGGCAGCATGCGACACGAGGCCACCACGGGCGGTGAGGATGCCTTCAGCAACCAGCATGCCGTGCACGTCTTCGGGGCTCGTCTCGCTGCGCACCAGGACCACGGCCTCGCCGCGAAGCGATGCTTCCACGGCCGAGTCAGCGGTGAAGTACACCTTGCCGACGGCGGCGCCAGGTGAGGCACCGAGTCCCTTGGTCAGAACTTTGCCCTTGCTGGCGAATTGGGGATGGAGCACCTGGTCGAGGGCGTCGGCATCGACGCGCATCAGCGCCTCGTCCTTCGAGATCTTCCACTTGGTCGGGCCGCTCGGCTTCGTCGCCATCTCGACGGCCATCCGCAAGGTGGCGGCGCCGGTGCGCTTGCCGACGCGCGTCTGCAGCATCCAGAGCTTGTCCTGCTCAATGGTGAACTCGGTGTCGCACATGTCGGTGTAGTGCGCTTCGAGACGAGCGAAGATCGACATGAGCTCGGCGTAGCACTTGGGGAAGCGCTTCTTCAGGGCATCGAGATCTTCGGTGTTGCGGATACCGGCAACCACATCTTCGCCTTGCGCGTTAGTGAGGTAGTCGCCGTACGGCTTGTTCTCGCCGGTCGACGCGTTGCGGGTGAAACCGACGCCGGTTCCCGACGTGTCGTCACGGTTACCGAACACCATGGCCTGCACGTTGACCGCAGTGCCGAGGTCGTGGGCGATGCGCTCGCGGACGCGATAGGCAATGGCGCGCGCCCCGTTCCACGACGAGAACACGGCCTCGATGGCGCCCTTCAGCTGCACCTTCGGATCCTGCGGGAAGTCGGCCTTGGTGGCCCTCTTCACGATGGCCTTATAGTCCTCACACAACGACTTCAGAACGGCCGCCGGGATCTCGGCGTCGTTGGTGACCTTGGCCTTGTGCTTGGCCTTCTCGAAGGCATGCTCGAACGCAGAGCCGTCGACGCCGAGGACGATGCGTCCATACATCGCCAGGAAACGGCGATAGGAGTCGTAGGCGAAGCGCTCGTTGTCCATGACCTTGGCGAGACCGACGACGGTCTTGTCGTTGAGGCCGAGGTTGAGAACGGTGTCCATCATGCCGGGCATGGAGAACTTGGCCCCCGAACGCACCGACACGAGCAACGGGTTCTTCGCATCGCCGAGCTTGCGACCCATCTTCTTTTCGATGTCGGCGATCTGCGTGGTGATCTCGGCGTCGAGGGACTTCGGCCAACCGGACTTCATGTAGGCCCGACATGCATCGGTCGAGATGGTGAATCCGGGCGGCACCGGGAGACGAAGCACGCTGGTCATTTCCGCCAGGTTGGCCCCCTTGCCGCCGAGGAGGTCCTTCAGCTTCATCGGCGCGACCTTGTGCTTATGGTCGAACGCGTACCCGAACTTGACGGGGGCGGCGACCTTGACAGGGGCCTTGCGGGAGGGGGCCGACTTCTTCGCGGCGGTCTTCTTGGGAGCGGTTTTCGTAGCCATGGCGGATCGCAAGGCTACTGGGGCGCATCACACCCCCGGTCGATGCCTCGGGGATAGCGGTGCTCGCGGCGAGCTACAGCTTCTGGCAACCCTCGATGCCGGCCTTGACCTTTTCCTGCACGGCCGGATCGACGCTGTTCGGGTCGGTCGAAAACTTCACGAGCGTCGCCGCGTCGAGTTCTTTGACCATCACGTCGGCCGCGCACTTCGCCTGCACGTCCGTTGCTCCAGCCTGCTTCACGCCGGCCGAAAGAAGGCCGGTGAGCAGACCGTCACAGGTACCGAACGCCGTGAAGATCTTCGTGAGTACGGCCGGGTCTTGGGCGGCGTTGGGCTTCGTTGAAAGCGACACCATTTCTTCGGCAGTGAACTCTTTGCCGATCGCCGCCGCACCACAACGACCTTGTGCTTCGTCGAGGTCCGGGATCGATGACTTGAAGCCGGCGAAGAGCGCCTCCTCGAGCAGCCCGGGGCACTTCTGGAACGACGCGACCGCCCGGGCCTTGTCGGTATCAGACAACCCGTCGAAGCCGGCCTTGCTCTGCCCCAGATCGATGAGTTCTTTCGCGGTGAACGACGAAAGGATCGAGTCGGCCATGCACTGCGACTGCTCCTCGGTGAGATCCACCCCGGTTGAGTCCTTGAAACTCGATGCCATCACGCCGGCGATCGACGAGGCGTCACCGGACCCACTCGCTGCTGAGGAGTCGGCTGCTTCGGTCTCGAGTGCCGCCGACGTCTCAGCGACGCTCTCCACGGCCTCGGTGTTGACTGCAGTCTCGCCAGCTTCGGTGACCGCTTCGGTTGGGGCGGTCGTGTCCTTCGAACTACTCGAACAAGCGCCGAGCGTCATCAGGCTGATCACGGCAAGAACACGGAGCGTGGGGAGGCGGCGCATTCCGCGAGCTTAGGGAACCCACCGCCGAAGAGGCGACAGCGACGTGTCCGGAGCTACTTCTTTGTCGTTGTGGTGGGCGCAGTCGTGGCGTTGGTTGTCTGCTTCACAGGAGCCGGCGAACCGGACTGACCAGCCTGTCCAGACCGACCCGGGCCGTTTCCCAGACCGAGCTCGGTACGACAGGTGTCGAGGGCGGCTCGAGATTTTGTATCGATCGATGCGGGCGGTTGGCCGGGGGTGGCGGCCGGCAACGTGATGCCCTTCTTCTTCAAACACGCCTCCACCTGTGGATTCGTGCGCCCGCCGCCGCCCCCAAATCCGTTCCCCACCCCCAGCTCGGTTCGACACGCGTCGAACGCGGCCTGCGATTTGGCGTCGAGTTTGCCGAACGGCCCGCCGCCTCGCGGCGCCTGGCCGTTGGCATTCGCCGGCGCATTGCCCTTCTGTCCGGCCGCCGGTTGCTGGTCGCGGCCGCCGCCCGGCGCGAAGTCCAGCGTGCCGCCCTTCTTCGTCACGCACTCGCGCAGCTGCGCGAACTGGGCGCTGCGATCGCCACCGTCACCTGGGCCACCCTCACCCGTTGTCGCGCACGACTTCGACACGAACGCAGTGACTTTTTGGGCTTGCGGGACAATGCCGGAGAGCGCGGCCTTTTGCTCTGCCGAAGGCTTCGCGCTGGCCGATTTGTAGGCCGCAGCAATGGCATCGACGTCGGTCTTGAGTGCGGCCGGGGCAAAGCGGGCGATCTTCGACCACTCTCCGGCGATCGTGGCCAACCGATTCGCACTCGTGGCCGGAATGGCGCCGATCGCCGTCTGCGACGTCTGCATCTGCGTGCAGAACGCGCGGGTCGTATCCGCCGACGCCGCGGCTGCGCTTGCCGGCGCGGAAGTCCCCGTGGGGACGACCGCGAGGGCGGTGAGAAGAACGCCGACGGTCGACACTCGAGACGGAAGGGTGATGTTCATGTGGTTCCTTTTGACATGATGAGTCTGTTTTACGGCGCAGTGGTCGGAGGTACTGAAGGTTGCGCGTTCGCCGGCGGCGCGCCGGATTCCAGGCCCGGAAGAAGTCCGCCGAGAGAACGATCAATGGTGGTGGTTGTCGTGGTCGTGCTCCCGGTCGGCCCGTTCGCCGAGGTTGCTCCGACCGGCGACCCACCGAACTGGCCTGCCCCACCGAACTGGCCGGCGCCGACGCGTCCGCCGGCGCCGGTCGACGTGGCGTGCGATTTGCCGTAGTTCACGCCGAGCGCGAACGCGCAAAGACCAACGGCGGCCACGGCGAGCAGCGCAATAGCGAACGTCGCTCGTCGCGATGCCATCGGCCGAGGTCGAGCCCAGAGATCATCGGCGGCGTCGTCGACTGCGACGACGGCGCCGCCGGTAGCTGCCGGCGCGAGAGCGGCTGTGGCGGTTGTGGCATCACTCATGGCGGAGCGCGTCAATCGGGCGCATTGATGCCGCGCGGTTGGCTGGATAAAACCCGAAGAACAAGCTGATGACCACGGCCACGGCAAGGGCCACAAAGACCGAATCGACTCGCACCACTGGCGTCGTGCCGGCGATCCGGAAGCGGCTCCCAAACATCCCGACGGCCACACCACCGAGGCCCCCGATTCCGCCCAGCACGGCAGCCTCGAGCAAGAACTGACCGAGTATCGCCCTGCGGGGCGCGCCGACCGCTTTACGGATGCCGATTTCCCGGGTCCGCTCCGTCACAGTGACGAGCATGATGTTCATGATTCCAATGCCACCAACAAGCAGTGAAATGGCCGCCACGGCGGCGAGCAACACCGTGAGCGTCTTGGACGAAGCCGTGCTGGATTGCAACAAGCTTGCCTGGTTCAATACGGCGAACGATGACCCGTTGTTCGACGGATACCGATTGGTGAGAACCGTCGTGACTGCCGCCTGCGCATCCGTCGTTGCCTTTCGCGACGCAGCCTGCACGACGATCTGACTCAGGCTCGTTCGTCCCACGAGCGTGTCTTGCGCCGTGGTGATCGGGAGGAACGCCACGTCATCTTGGTCTTGGGTTCCCGACGATCCTTTCGAAGCCAAGACGCCGACCACGTCGAAGGCCACATTGGACAACGAGACCTGTTGACCAACCGGTTGCACGTCGGTGCCGAACAAGTTGTCGGCCACGCGAGCCCCGAGCACAACCACGCGCGCTCGGTCAGACGTTTCGCCGGCATCGAAGAAGCGGCCGGATTGCACATCCCAGTTCCCGGCGTCGATCATCGCCGACTCAGTTCCTGACGTGCGACTGATGGTGGTCGAAGCATCGCCGTAGGTGGCAACGACGGACTGGGCATTCACGACCGGGACCACGTTGCGGATGAGCGACTTGTACTCCGGATCTCGCAGGGCAACGACATCCTTCATCGACAGCTGCGCACCGCCGCCGGGTCGGGCACCGCGACCAAAACCTCCGGAGAATACGGTGAGCGTGTTGGTCCCGAGTGCGTCGAATCGTTTCGCCACCGCGATCGCTGACCCGTTGCCCACCGAGACCAAAACGATGACCGACGCCACCCCGATGAGGATGCCGAGCACGGTGAGCACAGATCGCGTGCGATTTGTATTCACGCCTCGAAGGGCCACGCGGATCAGGGCGCGGACGTTCACGCCGCGCCCCTGAGCTCGTCGCCCATCACGAGACCGTCACGCAGACGAATCACTCGCGAGGCGCGGGCCGCGACGTCGGCCTCGTGCGTGATGATGACAACGGTTCGTCCCTGCGCATGAAGTTCATCGAGGAGGTTCAAGACGTCGGCGGTCGAGGCGGAGTCGAGCGCCCCCGTTGGTTCGTCGGCGAGCAGGAGCGCCGGGTTGGTCACGAGGGCCCGAGCGATGGCAACCCGTTGCTGTTGTCCGCCCGACAACTCGGCAGGGGTATGCGTCTGTCGGTCAGCGAGTCCGACACGCGCCAGCGCTTCGGCAGCGCGACTCTTCTGTTGCTTCACTCGTAAGCCCGCATACTGCAGGGGAAGCGCGACATTCTCGATCGCCGACGTCCGCGCAATCAGATTGAAATTCTGAAACACAAAGCCGAGCTTGCGGTTCCGGGCCATCGACAGCTGATGTTCATCGAGCGCAGCAACGTCGATCCCGTCGAGTCGGTACGTGCCGGTCGAGGCGATGTCGAGACAGCCGATGATGTTCATCAGCGTGGACTTCCCGGAACCCGATGCGCCCATGATGGCGACGAACTCGCCCCGCTCAACGCGAAGATCAACTCCCCGCAACGCATGGACGACAACGGCGGTCGGCCCGGTTCCCATCACATAACGCCGCGTGATCCCAACCATGTCGACCACGGGCTTCAACGACTGCTGCTCCATTAGCCACGCCCTGGTGGTCCACCGAAGCCGGCGCCGCCACCAAAGCCCGTACCAGCACCAGTCAGGCCGCCGGTCTGGCGGGTTTGCGTCGCCGACGCGATGGCCGCCAAATTCTGCGTCGGCAGAACAAGAACCGCACCGGCCCCGAGACCCGACGTGATCTCGGTCGATGCTGCGCCCCGCAGCCCCACGGTGACGGTCGCCGGCGTCTGCGCCTTGGTGGCCTCGTCGTACACGGTCACCAGGCGACGGCCGCCGACACTGCGGATCGCTGCGCTCGGAACGGTCACGACATCGACGGACTCGCGCGTGGTCACTTCGACCTGCGAGGTCATGCCTGGCTTTACTCCCGACGCGACCGCCACGGCATCGAGGTTGATGCGAACCGGAAACGACACCACGTTGGCGGTCGTGGAAGCAGTGAGCGAGATCGACTCGACCGTTCCGGTGACCGACACGTCGGGCAGTGCGTCAAAGGTGACCGCAGCACTCTGGCCGACCTGCAGCTTGGCGGCATTGGACTCGCTGAAGCTTGCGGTCACCAACAAGTTGTCGAGATCAACCAGGGTGACCGCCGACGACGACCCGGTTGCCGTTGCCCCGTTGCCCGTGCTCGATGCACCACCGCTAGCGCCCGCAGTGTCACCGACGGCGACGCCAAGCGCAGTAACCGTCGCGTCGACTGGCGCAACGAGAATGGTCTTGGTCAACACGTCCTGGGCCGTAGTGATCGCTGTCTTGGCCTGATCGACGGAGCTCACGGCGGCGAGAAGGTCGGGCAGTTTCGCCGGCGCCAGCTTGAGCGCGTTGTTGAGCTTCGTCGTGTCGAGAGCGAGGCGAGCCGCTTTCACCTGCGACTCGGCGCTCGCGATTGCCTGGCGATCCTTGGTTTGGGTCGAGACTTTGGACGTCGCCGACGCGTTCACCGACGTCTTGGCCGCGTCGACGGTCTGCGCATCCTTGGCGACCGACGCCGACCGGCTCGCTTCGGCCGCTCGGAGTTGCAGTTCGGCGGTTCGCAGTGCCTGCGCGTCCTTCTCGCTCGTGGAAGAAACACTATTCTGCGCGCTTAGGAGTTGAGCCTCGGCCGTTTTGACCTGCTGACTGTCTTTCTCCAGACTCGTCGACTGCTGCAGTTTGGCGTTCGCCAACGCCTGCTCGGCGGCCACAACACTCTGGCGGTCGCGCTCGGTCGATGTGGCCACGGAGTTCTGCGTGCTCGTGACTTGGTTTTGCGACGACGCAACCTTGGCCTGTTGCGCCGTCACCTTGGCCCGGGCGGAGTCGACGGCGGTGCGCGCCTGAGTGGCAGAAGTCTGGGCGGTGTTCAGCGCGGTCGACGCGCTCTGGCAGGCAGGAGTGGTCGCGCATGTCGCCGGAGCGACCACCGCAGCGAGCGCGGCGTCGTAGATCGTTTGCGCAGTGACGACCGTGGCGGCCTTGGCGTCGGCATCGGCTTGGGCGATCGCTTGATCCCCCACGAGACCGGACAACGTGACCGACTCCCCCTGAAGCGACGACAGCGCCTGATCCAGTTGGGTCTGCGATGTCGTGGCCGAGAGCGCCACTGTCTTGCGGGTGTTGTCGAACGAGGTCTGCGCTGCGTCGACGGTGACCTGGTAGCTCCTCGCCGCCAGTTCGGTGTTCTTCTTGGCGTTGTCGAGCGCAGACTGGGCACTGTCGATCGTGGCCTTGACCGTCTTTGCCGAGAGGTCGGACGAGGTCTTGGCGTTTTCCAGCGAGGCACGTGTCTGATCAAGCTGTTGTTCTGCGACCGTGCCGCTAAGGGTCACGTTGGTGTCGGCGTTTGCGGCGTTGCGAGCGGCCGTCTCAACTCCTTGATCGGCGGTTGCCGCGTTGAGTTCCGCCGACCGTTTGGCGTCGGAGAGCGAGCGAAGGGCGTTGTCGACCTGGGTGGTCGACTGGAGAACGCCCAGGTCGAGTTGGCGACGTTCAAGCTCCGTGAGACCGGCCCGCAGCGTGGCCAGCTTGGCTTCCGCGAGCGCAAGTTGGGACTTCGCCTGGCGCACCTGCACCTGGGCCGACGTGTCGTCGATTGCACCAAGCTTCTGTCCTGCCTTCACGCGATCGCCGACCGCAACGGCCACTTCGGTAACCGTCCCGCTCGAACCGAAGGTGACGGTCTTCGAGGTGGCAGCTTCCACGGCACCGGAAGCCGTGACCGTTTCCGTCACGGTCCCGACCGACGACGTGACGGTGCGAACCACCTGCGAGGAGGTCGCCGGACGAACGGTTCGGTAGACCAGGACCGCAGCACCGAGCAAAGCGACCACCATCGCCAGAGCGAGCACGCGAAACCTTCGGACAGTCACACAATAAGTAGAGACGGCCTCGGTGAGAGCGAGGTAAGGCGGGTTCAGTCAAGTCGTTGCTGCACGTAGACAAGGAGCGCGTCGATCGGCACGCGCTCCTGCACCATCGAGTCGCGCTCGCGCACCGTGACCGCGTTGTCGGTGATGGTCTCGAAGTCGACCGTGACGCAGAACGGCGTGCCGATTTCGTCCTGACGCCGGTAGCGCTTGCCGATGGCTTGGGTCTCGTCGTAGTCACACATCATGTGGGGTTGGAGCATCTTGAGCACCTTGCGGGCCGGCTCCTGCAGTTCGGCCTTCTTCGACAGCGGCAGCACCGCCACCTTGTACGGCGCCAGCCGCGGATGCAGACGAAGCACCGTGCGGACTTCGCCGTTCACTTCTTCCTCGTCATACGCACTCAGGAGGAACGCCATCATCGCTCGCGTGGCTCCGGCCGCCGGTTCGATGCAGTGCGGCGTGTAGCGCTCGTTGGTGGCCTGGTCGAAGTAGTCGAGCTTGGTGCCCGAGTGGTTCGTGTGCTGGGTGAGGTCAAAGTCGCCACGGTTGGCAATGCCTTCGAGCTCGCCCCATCCCCACGGGAACATGAACTCGACATCGGATGTGCCGGAGCTGTAATGGCTGAGCTCGTCGGCATCGTGCGGCCGGATCTTCAACTGCGCTTCGGGAATTCCTAAGCGCAGATACCAATTGTGGCGCTCGGCGATCCAGTAGGTGTACCAAGTCTCGGCCTCCGCGGGCGGCACGAAGAACTCCAGCTCCATCTGCTCGAACTCGCGCGTGCGGAACACGAAGTTGCCAGGCGTGATCTCATTGCGGAAGCTCTTGCCGACCTGGGCGATACCGAACGGCGGCTTCTTCCGGCTCGTCTGCAGCACGTTGCCGAAGTTCACAAACATGCCCTGCGCGGTCTCCGGCCGGAGGTACACCTCGGCGCCCGCACCTTCGATCGGACCGGCGTGGGTCTTGAACATGAGGTTGAACGCGCGGGCCTCGGTGAAGGTGCCCTTCTTCCCACAGCTCGGACACGTGTCGGGATCTTCAAGCTGATCTTGGCGATGACGCGTTTTGCAGTTCGTGCAGTCGACGAGCGGGTCGGTGAAGTTGGCGAGGTGGCCCGATGCCTCGAACACCTGGGGTGGGGCGAGGATGGCCACATCGATCAGAAGCACGTCGTCGCGCTCCTGGACCATGGACCGGATCCACTCGTTTTTCACGTTGCGCAACATGAGCGCGCCGAGTGGTCCGTAGTCATAGGTCGACCGGAAACCGCCGTAGATCTCGGCCGACGGGAACACAAAACCTCGACGTTTGCAGAGATTGACGATGCGATCGAAGAGGTCCGGAAACTCAGGCATGGGGCGTCGAGGTTAGTTCCCGGCCGATACTGGACCGGTGGAGATCGTGCCGAAACTTGCTGACCCATCTGAGCCCGTGTTTGCGGCGGCTGGCGGAATGGACTTCTTTCGCACCCTCGTCGACGTGTTCTACCGCGAGGTCGAGGCCGACCCGGTGCTCCTGTCGCTGTATCCCGAGCCCTCGGACCTGGCGCCGGCTCGGGAGCGGCTCACGCTGTTCCTGGCCCAGTACTGGGGCGGGCCGACGACGTATTCCGACGAGCGTGGCCACCCCCGGCTCCGTATGCGCCACAACCCGTTCGTCGTCGGCCCGGTCGAGCGAGACCACTGGCTCGCGGCCATGACCGTGGCGCTCGATGCGGTAGCGCCTGCCGCGGCCTTGCGGAAGCGCTTCGACGCCTACTTCACCATGAGCGCCGAAGCCATGCGCAACGCGGACTGACCCGGAGATTGGTATCCGAGTCGCTCCCGGAGCGACCGAGCCACCAACTACCCGGCTCGGACCAGACGGATGCCGCTGGCGATGGTGTCCACGGCTTGCTCTTGGTCGACGGATCCGGTCGGGTTGGTGACGCCGCCAGCCAGCACAAACACCCAACCATCCTTGCCGACGAGCCGCCACGAGAGAAAGAACACTCCCGCCTCGGAGCCACCCTTGAAACGCACGTCGGTCCACTCCGGTCCGAACTGCATTCCTGGGTTCTCGCGGAGGATGCCGGCGATCGGACCGAGGCCTTTGCGCGACGCAAGGTCGGCGAGGCGAAGTTGGGTTCGGCACTGATCCAGCGGCGAGGCGAACCACTCGATGGTGTCGATGCTGGCTGGCCTGTTCGTGTTCTGGGTCGCCTTCGGATCGTCGGCCCAGGTGACCCCGGCGAGGGTCGTGTCGAGCGCTTCCCGACGGCCGGCGGTATCCAGTTTGAGATACGCCTCGGCCGGAACTTTGGAGCCACGCTTGATCAAGAACACCTCTCGAGTGCTGAGAATCGGAATGTTGCGCACGGGTGCGGCGACCCCGGCATCGCGCATCGCCTGTTCAACCTTCACCCGTCCGACGCGGTTCAGGAGGTGATCGGTGGCCGAGTTGTCGGAGACCGAGATCATGAGTTCGCCGAGCCGACGCAACGACACCTTCGTCCCGGGTTTCGCGTTGGCGATTTCACCGTCGGGGGTACTAATAAGCGCGCGTTGTACCTTTATGGTTTCGTCCCACGACGCACGGCCCGCCTGAATCTCCGTGCCCAAGGCGGCGAGGATCCACAACTTGAAGGTCGAGGCAATCGGCATCACCCGTTTGTCGTTGACTCCATGCACCAGCCGACAGTCGCCCTTGGTCACGTCGTACAACCCAAACGCCACGGTGGGCCCCAGTTTGCGGAGGGACGCGTCAAACGACGCTGGTGTCAGCGGCGAGTGCGACGATCGGAATCAAGGTCTTCGACACCCTCGGCGACGGCGGCGAGAAACGCCAGCTGTTGTTCCGAGGTCATCGAGAGGAATCACTCCGGAATCGCGTCAATCTCCCACATTCGTACAATCCGATAGTCGGATCCTCTCGCCGGGTCTCGTAGGTTGTGTCTCGCCCAGCGATACAAAGGCTACGAACACTGCCTCAGAACCATTGGGAGATCACGTGGAGGGCGACGCCGATGAGGCCACCGACGATGGTGCCGTTCATGCGGACGAACTGGAGGTCGCGGCCGATCTGGGTCTCGATGCGGTCCACTGTCTCCTCGGTGTCCCAGCCGTTCACCGTCGACTCGATCAGCGTGGCGACCTCGGCCCCCGACGACTCAGCCACGCTCAGTACGGCGCGAACCACGGCGTCGTCGACCTTTGTCGCCAGCCCAGCGTCCGTCGACAACCGCACTCCCGCGCGACGAATGGCGTCGTCGAGTCGCCTCCGCAGATCGCTCTCGCGATCGGCGAGATCAGCCTCGACGGCGGTCCGCACGTCGCGCCAGGCGCCACCGACCCAGGCCGCCACTTCGGGCCGATCAAGTAGTTCGGCCTTCCAGATCTCACCCTTCGCGATCATCTCCGGGTCGGTCTGCATTTCGGCCAAAGCCTTGGTGATCCCGTTCTCGATCGACCGCCGCACCGGGTGGGCACGATCATGACGGACATCGGCAAGAAGTCGTTCGACCCCATCGACGATCCGGGCGAAGACGCGGTTGTCGATCGACTCAGGAACCCACCACGGCGATTCGGTCTCGAACTGCAGTCGCAAGGCCGGGAGTTGCACGTTGAGCATGTCGGCGAGACGATCGACGGTGGCGTCCACGAGCGCGGCCTGACGACCATCGGCCAGTGCGACGGTCAACGTGCGGCCGAGCACAGGAGCGGCCTCCACCTTGGCGAGCCGGGCTCGCACCTGAGCAACGAGAAGGTCCTGCACATCGTCGTCACGCAACGCCCGGGCACCGGCACGGACGGCCCGCGCGGCCAGTTCCCCAACGCGATCGGCTGAGCCCGGCTCGGCCGCCCAGGTCGCAAGTCGTCCAGCGGGACGAAAGGCCCGGACGCGCTCTTCCAACACCGATGGCACGAGGAAGTTGGTGCGGACGAACTCCCCAAGGCCGCGACCAATCTCGACCTTGCGCTTAGCGATGATCGCGGTGTGCGGGATCGGCAGACGGAGCGGATGACGGAACAACGCCGTAACGGCAAACCAGTCAGCAAGGCCACCGACCATCGCCGCTTCGGCGAACGCGCGCACGTAGCCGACCCACGCGCGTCCGTCTTCGAACGACCTCGCCGCGATGAAGATGACGGCGGCCAGCACGAGCATGGCCAGCGCAATCGCTTTGGTGCGCCGCAACGCGCCGCGTTGGGCGTCGAGCGATGGATCAGGCATGGTCCAGCAGGTGCCCGGCCTTGAGACGACGCTCCAACGTGTGCTCCAAGGCAGTAGTCCCGAGCCGCTCCACCTCGTGCACCACCGCAGAATCGGGCTCGCGTAATGCCGCGCTGAGCTGGCCCCCAAGGACCCGCTTGAGGAGTTCGAGGGCAGCCGGGGTCATCCGCGCCCCGAGCGAACAACTGCGACACGTCACTCCCCCGGCGGCGGCGTCAAAGCCAACAAGGTGGTCCGTGGCACCGCAGCGCACGCAGGAGTCGAGCGACGGTTCGTAGCCCTCGTGGGAGAGCAACTTCCAATAGAACGCGCCAACGAGCAATGGTGAATCCGTCTCGCTCAACGACCGCAGTCCGCCGAGGAGCATCTTGAACAAACGCTCGTCGTGCTGACCTTCAACGGCCACGTGGTCGACGGCCTCCAGTAACGCCGTGGCCTTGGTGAGTCGGTCGAGATCTTCACGGATCGGACGGAACGCCTCGATCGTTTCGGCCTGGCTCACGATGTCGAGATCGCCTCGCCCGGCATACATGAGCACGGCCACGTGGGTGAGCGGTTCGAGACGCGCGCCGATGCGGCTCTTCGTCTTGCGCACCCCTTTGGCGACGCCGCGGACCTTACCTTGAGTGTCTGTAAGCATACTTATGATGCGATCTGACTCGCCAAGTTTGTACGTACGCAGAACAATGCCGTTACATCGGTAGAGGCTCACCGCTAGACCGGCTCGATGCCGCCGAAGCGACGGGCGCGGCCCTGGTACTCCCGCACCGCGTCGTACATGTCTTCGCGACGGAAGTCGGGCCAGAGCACGTCGGTGAACACGAGCTCCGAGTAGGCCAACTGCCACAACAAGAAGTTCGACGTGCGGAACTCGCCCGACGTACGGATCATCAGCTCGGGGTCGGGCATGTCGGGCGCGTAGAGATACTTTGAGATGAGCTTCTCGTCGACGTCGCTGCCTCGCACACCGTCGTCGATCATGCGGGCGATGCCGTCGATGAGCTCGGCGCGGCCGCCGTAGTTGAACGCGAACGACAGGGTCATCCGGCGGTTATTGAACGTGAGCGCTTCGGCCTCTTCGATCTGACGAATGAGCCGCTTCGGGACTCGCCAGTTCCGACGACCAATGAAACGCACGCGCACACCGAGGTCGTTCAACTCATCGCGTCGACGCACGAGGATCGACTCGTTAAAGCTCATGAGGTAGCGCACTTCGTCGACCGGGCGACGCCAGTTCTCCGTGGAGAACGCGTAGACGGTGAACCACTTGGCCCCAAGGGTCAGGGCGCCGTTCACGGCATCGAACAGGGCCTCTTCACCAGCACCGTGGCCGTCGGTGCGGGGCAGGCCACGCCGGCTCGCCCATCGGCCGTTGCCGTCCATGATCGCGGCAATGTGGACCGGGAGCCGCTCGGGGTCGACCCCCGCGGGGAGCTCCGCCTCCGGAGCGGCGATGGGGTTCTGGGGACCACGAGAGCGCCTCACGCCTGCCACCGTAACCGCCGCAGTTCGCACTTCGGGGCCGCCGACCGGCCAGACTATTCGGCCCCATGGAACCCGACCTAACTGCTGCGGCGTTCGTCCGCCCCGGCGTTGCCGCCGATCTGGTCGAGATCGTCCGGATCTACAACAC
>JAYSTV010000325.1:0-7568 GCA_043719425.1 Acidimicrobiia bacterium
GGGGCCAAGGCCAACATCAAGGTCAACGCCCTCGCCCCGATTGCCCGTACGCGTATGACCGAAGAACTGCTTGGCGGTCTGGCCGAGAAGCTCGATCCAAAGCTCGTCTCGCCGATCGTGGCGTGGCTCGTGCACGAAGACTGCCCGGTCACCGGCGAAATCTATTCGGCTGCCGGAGGACGTATCGCCCGGTTCTTCATCGGCCTCACGCCGGGTTACTACAACCCCGACCTCACCCTCGAAGACGTGCGCGATCACTTCGAGCAAATCCGTTCCGACGAGGGCTACATCATCCCGGCCGGTCCCGGCGATGAGCTGAAGGCGCTCCTCGGCCATTTGGCCGGCTGAGGTTTCACCAGTGGCATCGACCCCGGTGGTCATTGATACCGACGCCGGGGTCGACGACGCCGTCGCCCTCTGGTGGGCGCTCACCGATCCCCGCGTCGACGTGCGAGGGATCACCGTGGTCCACGGCAACGTCGAATTGGATCGCGCGGTCGCCAACGTCTGCGTGATCCTCGCTGCCATCGGGCGCACCGACATCCCCGTTGGCGTCGGGGCCGGGCACGCCGTTGGCCCGGTGCCTTTGTTGGCGCGCGCCTCGTTCGTCCACGGCGACGATGGTCTCGGCGACTGCGGACTGGTCCCGAACATTCCTTCAGGAGATATTCCGGCTTTGCTGGGCATCACGTTGACGACCGCCGACGACGTGTTCGAGCGATTCGCCGACGATGCCGTGCTCGTGACCCTGGGACCCCTATCCACGGTCGCTGACTCGTTCGCCCGCAGCGCAGGACTGGCTGGTCGTTTCGCTCGCCTCGTCTGTATGGCCGGCGCGTTTGCGTCGCCGGGCAACGCCTATCCCGTAGCTGAGGCCAACGTGATTCATGACCCGACTGCAGCACAGCGTGTTCTGTCCGCCGCATGGCGTCGTCCGCCGCTACTCGTCGGTCTCGATGTCACGCAGGAGGCGACCCTCACCGATGTCGAGGTGGCGCTGATCGGCGAACATCGCAACGCGGCCGCAGCGTTTTGTGACGGTCCGCTGAAAACATATGCGCGCTTCGCCGGTACCTTCTGCGAACCGGGGGAGTTCACCTGTCACGACCTGCTCGCCACCATGGCGGCGGCCATCGACGACATCGTGACCGGCCCGGTTCTCCCCGTCGCCGTGCAAACCGAACCGGGGCCGGCGTGGGGCATGACGGTGGCGGACTTCCGTCAGCCGTTCTTCGCCCGCATCGGCAACGCGCAACAGTCACCGGCCGGGTTCGTCGACTGCGAGGTCGCCCTCGAAGTCAACCTGCCCGTATGGCGACGCGAGGTCCACGCGCTCTTCGGCGGCTGACCCCGAGAGTGTGCGTTCAGTCGCCCTGGGAGCGACCCGGCGCACAATCTCCGGCAACCTCACTGTATTGAAGGCGTTTTCGCACCGATGGCCACTCGCTGGCAATCACCGAATACATCGCCGTGTCTCGTTGCGACCCCGTGCCGAGGTCTCCGTTACCCGGCTGAAAGTTGCGGAGCACCCCTTCGAACGTCGCCCCGAGTCGCGCGATGGCCTGTCGGCTTCGTTCGTTGCGGGCATCGGTCTTGATCTGTACACGTAGGACCTGCAGTTCATCGAACGCATAGGCCATCAGCAGCAGTTTGGCCTCGGTATTGATCGGGGTCCGCTGGGCCATCGGGGCCAACCACGTCCCACCGATCTCGATCGCCGTCGGTGGGGTCGGTCGATCAAGACGGGCGTCGACCATGATGTAGTTCGTCATCCCCACAACAACACCGTCGTTCGCCCGACGCTGCACGAACGGGATCCACGAGCCGTCAGCGAAAGCCGCAAGACGACGGGCGACGGTGGTCTCGGCATCCTCGGCCCCGTTCACCGTCGGGTCAGCCGATGGCACCGGACCGTAGCCAAAGGTGTCGCGACCGCCCGAGGCCGCGGCCGTGGCGATGTCCGAGGCGTCTTCGGTCCGGAGCAGATCCAGGCGAACGAAGCGGCCGGATAGAGAAGGCACAATCACACTCGTCAGTGAAGCAGAGCTCCGTCGGCGGAACCTTCGTATTCCTGAGAATCGCCTACTCAAGTTTGGCCATCGCACGCCGATAGTCAGCGAATGTCTCAACAAATGCGCCGGCCGCGCCCACGACGCATTGCCGCCGTAGTGGCCGCGGCCGTCTTCGGTTTGAGCGTGGGCGTGGCGATCACCGGGGTCGTGCAACGCCACAACCGTCGAGCGACCAGTGCCTGGCGGGCGACCGCCGTGGCCCAGGACGCCCTCATCGAGATCACGACGCTCGAAGCCGTTCGCGCCGAACTCACGTCAGCAGGCCAATTCGACCGTGACCGGTTGCTCCAGCTCTGGCGTGAACACGAAATTCGCGCCAATGAGCTCCTCGACACGGAGGGCATCCGTCGCCTCAACCCCGACTCCGTCGCCAACGCCCAACGCTGGATGGGCCTCTACAGCGCCTCGGCCAACCGGCAGGTCGCGGCGATGAGTTTCGATCCGGAGCGCGCCGCCGCCGTATCTCGCGACGACGTGATCCCCACCTTCTCGCGGCTGCAGGAGGCGATCACCGACCTTCGCTCCGGGCTTGAGCGCCTCGGGCCCGACGCCCAACGTCGCGTGGACCGCGATCTCTGGTTCGTACTTCCGGCCCTCGCCACCCTCGTCACCGTCGTTGCCGCCGGCATGCTCGGAGCTCGTCGACGCGCCGCGGTGCACGCCGCCGAATCGGCTCGCGACGCACGGTTCAAAGCCATCGTCCAGGGCGCGACGGACATGTTGAGTGTCGTGTCCGCCGATCGACGCTTCATCGAGACGAGCTCGTCGGCCAGCTCCCTGTTCGGTCGCGATCCCGATGCTCTCGACGGCACCGCGATTGTTGACGTGCTCGATCCATTGGATGCGGCAGCCTTCGAAGAAGCGTTTGACTCGGTCGTCACCACCGGCCGAGCGTCGACCGTGACGGTCCGGGTGCGACATCTCGATGGTGGTGTGCGCGTGGTGGAACTCACGGGGTCACGCCCCGATGCGCTGGAAGGCACGGCGTGGGTCTGGCACGACGTAAGCGCGCAGACGGAACTGAGTGAACAACTTCGGCGCCAAGCGTTTCAGGACGATCTCACCGGACTGGCCAACCGCGCGCTCCTCCGGGATCGGACCACGATGGCCCTCTCGGAGCCGCTCTCCGTCACGATGCTGCTCGTCGACGTTGATCGCTTTCAACTCTTCAACGATGCGCTCGGCCACGAAGCGGGCGATGAGATCCTTCGCGCCATCGCTGGCCGCATTCGCTCGTGCGTGCGGCCCGGCGATACGGTCGCGCGTCTTGGCGGAGACGAGTTCGCCGCGCTGCTATCGGCGGCCGACGCTCGGTCGGTCGACGCGGTGGTCGAGCGCATGCTCGAAGCCTGCCGCCAACCGCTCACCATCGACGGTCGTGAAATTCGCCCGACGGTGAGTATCGGCATCGCCACTGCGCAGCGAGGAAGCAGCGTGGAGGACCTTCTGCGTCGATCGGACACCGCCCTGTCGATCGCGAAAACCGGCGGACGCGACCGAAGCCAAATGCACCTCGAGTCGATGGATCACTCCGCTCGCCATCGTGTCTCACTTGCCACCGATCTGCACCACGCGGTGGACCGCGACCAGCTCGTAGCCGTGTATCAACCGATCGTGTCGTTGCGCGACGGCACCGTGTCGGGATTCGAATCACTCCTCCGCTGGCAGCACCCTGAGCACGGACTGATTTCGCCGGTCGAGTTCATTCCTCTCGCCGAGGACAACGGCACCATCATCCCGATTGGTCGATGGATCCTGGACCAGGCAGTGGCCCAGGCCGCGCTCACGCCGGCACCGTTGCGGATGAACGTGAACCTTTCGGCTCGACAGCTCAGTGATCCGTCACTCGTGGCCGACGTGTCGGCGGCGATGACGCGACACCACATCGACCCGACCCGCATCGTGTTGGAGATCACCGAGAGCCTGCTCCTCGACGACGCCGACGCCACCATGGCCGTGCTTCATCAATTGCGCGCCCTTGGCTGCCTCATGGCTATCGATGACTTCGGTACCGGCTACTCGTCACTCGGCTATCTGCGACGACTCCCCGTCAACATCGTGAAGCTCGACAAGTCGTTCCTCGACGCTCGCCTCTCAACGTCGGACGGTGAGCGCGCGTTTCTCGAGTCGGTGCTCCACGTGGGACAGTCGCTCGGTCTGGAGACGGTTGCCGAGGGCATCGAGGACACGGCCACGTGTGACATCTTGCGCTCAATCGGATGCGACAAAGGTCAGGGGTATTTGTTCTCCAAGCCAGTCGGCGCGGAGCAAGTTGAGCGGCTCACGACCGCGTCGTTCTTCATCCCGGCCTGAGCGCGGTCCACTCCCAGCGACTGATCTCCCACGTCCAGAGCTCGCGAGCGGTGTCACTCGCGTTGGGCGTTTCGGTTTCGACCTTGGTTCGCTGGAAGCCGAGCCGAGCGGGGACCCGTCCACTGGCCACATTGGCGGCGTCATGTTTGATCTGTACACAGAGGAGTTCCGGTTCGCTCTCGAAGGCAACCGTCGTGAGCGTTTCGGTGACCCGAGTGGCAAGACCCTTCCCGACGGAGGCCACGTGAACCCAGTAGCCAATCTCGATCTCCGTCGGACCGCCCCGGTCATGTAATCCGGTGCCCCCCAACACGTTCCCTTGAATGTCGAAGACTCCGTAGGTGCAGTCACGGGGTGCCGCGTTCCACTCGGTGAACATCGCCTCGCGTTCGGCCCGGGTCGGCAGCGGTTCGCTGGCCCACGCCATCCACGGGCGAAGGTGCTCTCGGCTCTCGTCGATTGCCCGATGGAGCGCGTCGACATCGCCGTTCACGTATCGACGAATGATCTCCCCGCCGGCCATGGTGATCGAATCTGGAAATCGACCCATCACCGAGTACTGCCGACCGTCCTCACCCGCGTTCACGTTGCCCAGCCGCCGGCGTAGGGGAAGAACTGCCCCGTGGCGAAACGGCTGGAGCCGTCGAGGAAGGTGGCGCAGAAGGAGGCGAACTCGGTCATGGTGCCGAGGCGTTTCATCGGCACCATCGACTCCACTCGAACGCGATCTTCGGCCGTCTCGACGCGATTGCCGCGCAGGAACTCGGGGAAGTCCATGAAGTTGGTACCGACGACGTTGAGTTGCACGTTGGCCGCCGCCACTTCGAGCGCCGCCGACTGGAGGAGGATCGTCGCGGCGCTGCGGGTGGCGGCGTAGACCGAGGCGCCCGTCGTCGGACGCAACGCAGTTGCACTGGTGGCCACGAGGACCTGACCGTCGCCCTGTTCCACGAGGGTGGGCAAGACGGACTGCGCGAAGGCAAACGGTAGTTCTACGTTGCCGTGAAACGCGCCACGCAGATCATCCGTGGACATACGAGTGAACTTGCCGAGCGCTATCCGTCCTGACGAAAAGAAGGCGGAGTGGAACGTGCCGAACGTCGTGATGGCCGCATCGACCATTCGTTGGCCGATGTCGGTGTCGAACGATCCCATCGACGGCGTGCCGTCGTCGAGGTCACCGACCACGACCACCCGGACGCCAGATGCCTGTAGCTCGTCGGCCAGACCAGCGGCCGGCGAGGCCAGCACAAGGTCGTAGTTCCGCCGAGCCAGGAGGCGAGCGAGCTCTGGACCCACGTAGGTTCCAGCGGGAGCAACAAGGGCAACGCGTCGATCAGCCATGACCCCGGTCTACCCCGACGGCCACGCGCGCGTCGAGCGCACAGCAATAGGGTGTGCGACATGACGACCATGAAGCTCGGCGCCCTGATGTTTCCCACCGACAAAGGCATCCAGCCGACCGAGTTGGCCCAGGAGCTGGAGGCGCGTGGTTACGACGCCATGTGGTTCACCGAGCATTCCCACATCCCGGTCTCCCGCCGAACACCCTGGGGCGGACGTGACGGTGCGCCGCCGCCTCGCCCGTGACGCCGCCCTGGCCACCCTCGACCAACTCCAGCCGATCGTCGATCACTTCGCGGGCTAGTTGCCAGCAGGTCGGCGGTAGCGTCGGAGCATCATGGCTCGCCGTTCGCTCCAATTGTTCGCCAGTTCGGCCGCCCTGGTTGGTGTCGCACTCGCCTGGCGACGGCGATCGCGCCTGGCCAGTGGGGCCAGCAACATTGCGGGCACGACACGCGCCGACCGCAACGCCAAGCTGGTCCGACTTGGGGCCAGCGCGGCGGCGGCGACCGCTGTGCACCAGGTTCGCCGGGCCGCCGCGTCCGACGGTCGCAAAGCCGAGCTCGATGCCGCGCACGAATTGAAAACGGCGGAACAGGTCACCGAGGCGCTTGGTCAGATGAAGGGCGTGCTGATGAAGCTGGGGCAAATGGCCAGCTATCTCAACGACGGCTTCCCCGAGCAACTTCGCGCCCAATTGGCCACCCTTCAAGCCGATGCCCCGCCGATGAGCGCCGATCTCGCCGTGGCCACGCTGGAGCGCGAACTCGGCGGCCCACTCACCCAGTTCTTCTCGTCGTTCGACGACGCCCCGCTCGCCAGCGCGTCGATCGGCCAGGTGCACCGAGCCGTTCGTCTCGACGGCCGCGCCGTCGCCGTGAAGATCCAGTACCCGGGCGTCGACGAGGCCATTCGCGCTGACCTCGACAACACCGCCATGCTCACCCATATCCTCGGCGTCGTGTTCCGAGGTCTCGACACCGGACCGTTTATCGCCGAACTGCGCGACCGGGTCGGCGAGGAACTCGATTACCGCCTCGAAGCGTCGCGCCAACGCGAGTTCGTCGATATCTATCGCGGGCATCCGGCGATCGTCGTGCCCGAAGTTCACGACGATCTCTCGACGGCAAAGATTCTGGTCAGTGATCTCTCGACCGGTCAACGTTTCGAAGCGGCGCAGGAGTGGACGCAGGCCGAACGTGACCTCATCGGCGAAATCATCTATCGCTTCGTGTTCCGCTCGTTCAACCGCCACCGCGTCTTCAACGGCGACCCGCACCCCGGCAACTACCTCGTCGAGCGGGGCGGACCACTCGGGGTGCGGGTCACGTTTCTGGACTATGGCCTCGTCAAGAAGTTCACGCCCGCCGAAATGGAAGTCTTCTGGATGATGATCCGTTTCCAGGTCTCGGAGCCTGACCCGATCCGCTACCGAAATGCCATCGAAGACGCCGGACTTCTGCTTCGCAATGCCCCTTATTCCAACGAAGAAATCATGGAGTATTTTGGCTGGTTCTACCATCCGGTCCAGAATGACAAGCCGTTCACCTACACGTTGGAATATGCCCGTGAGGCGCTGAAACGAACCTTCGACCCAACCGGCGAGCATACGAAGATGATGAAGTCGTTCAACCTGCCTCCATCGTTCGTCGTTCTCAACCGCATCCAATGGGGCCTCAACGCTGTACTCGCCCAACTCACCGCCACGGCCAACTGGCGAGCGATCTCCGACGAGCTGTGGCCGTGGGTCGATGCGCCGCCGTCGACGAAGCTCGGCGAGCTCGAAGCGCAATGGTTGGCGTCGAAGGAACTCCTCAGCCGAACGTAGAGATCTCGCCG
>JAYSTV010000326.1:0-3115 GCA_043719425.1 Acidimicrobiia bacterium
ACGCACGGCGTTGATCGTCACCATGCAGGCCGAAACGCTGCGATGCAACGTCCTCGGGGCCGGACCAATCCCGACCCAATACGCGCTCAAACTGGTCGACGATCCCCGAACCGACATCTACGCAGCGATTCAAGAAACCGACGGCGGGTTCTGCACCAAATCAGGTTGTGAACAACCCTGGTATCGCTGCGATGCCGATCACATCCGAGAATGGGATTCCGGCGGATTGACCGACGTCAACGAGCTTCGTCTTCTCTGTCGATGCGGCTGCCACAAACATCGTCACGAAACCGGACAAGACCACACCCGACAACGCGACGGCACCTGGACCGTCGACAACGAAGCGCTTCCAGCGTTCCCACCAACCAACCTCGCGGCATAGCGGCCGCCGCCAGTACCCCACGATCGACTTCGCAAACGCGAAGAAGGTCGTCGACCGTTCCTTGAAAACTCGGTCCGGCGCTCCGCCAGGCGGCGAGCGCAGCAGAACTATTGCGCCAAATACCGGTCAATCGTCTGGTGGAAGTGTCGTATGCGCGCTTCCTGATAGTCGCCGAGCGTGACCGTGCGCTTCGGTGAAGCGCGTAGGCCCTTTTGCACACGGTAGAGGTTCGAGGTGTCTTGCTCGAAGATCGCCGCAAGACCGCCGAGCTGCGGGGCATGGCTCCACGGTTGGTCGGCTGGAATGCGATGGACCTTGGCCGCGGGCGGGCGCTCGCCGGCGAACGGCATGAGCATCATGACCGTCATGATGGTTGAGTTCACGTCGTCGCCGTTGGGACGGAAGCGGTACTGAATCGGTGATCCATATGCCGCCCACGGCATGAAGTTCGGGAACACGAAGTACTCCACGGCATCGACCATGAGCGCGTCGCACACGTTCGACAGATCAGCGCCGGCAATGGCGCTGATGCGTTGGCGCGAATCTTCGGCGGCGTAGGGCCGAGCACGATCACCTTCGGGCAGCACGAGATCGTCGGCCTCGGTACCGCGGTAGTTCCGGATCGTCTTGAGGATCTCGACCTGCTCGTAGTTTCGACCACCAATGTGGGGCGAGGCCACGGCAAAGGGGGTGATCATGCGGGAGTGGCGGTCGTAGATGTCGTATTGGGTATTGGCATCGCCGGTATACGGAAGGATCTGCGGATGCGTCACCACCGAGTGATACGCCTCGATGAACGCGCCCATCGTGACCTTCCAGTTCGCAGGCATGACCCGCTCCACATGAATGGCAATGAAGCGATCTTCGAGGGAGAAGTGCTTGAAATGCGCGGGCAGGTTCTCCAAATATGACAGGAGCGGTTCACACGAGAGGTCGAAGTTGATGAACACGAACCCCTCCCAGAAGTCGACCATCACTTCGGGGAGCGAGAACTTGTCCTCCTCGACCTGCGGAAAGTCCCATGAGCACGAGATCCAGTCGAGGGTGCCGTCGAGATTCCAGGTCCAACCATGGAACGGGCAGCGGAACTGGGGCACATTTCCATCGCTCACGCGGAGCTGCGTGCCGCGGTGCAGACAGACGTTGTGAAATGCCTTGACCGCGCCCGGCCCGTCACCGAGGGCAACGCGCACCACGATGACTGACAGGTGGGCCACGTCGTAGACCACGTGGTCGCCCACGTTGGGAATCTCTTCCAGCCGACACGCCCACTGCCAGACCTTCTTCCACACCTTCTCGACCTCGAGGTCGTGAATCTCTTGGGAGAGGTACACCTCGGAGTTCACGTCGTGCGTGCCGAGCGTGGACGGCCGATGTTCGAGCAGCGGCGGCGGGACCGGACGAGAGTCCTGGTGCAGCAACTCCTCCACCGACTCCATGTCGGCGGGCTTGAAGTCGACGAAGGCATTCATTGGGCAGGGTCCTCCGGGAGACGGGCTTCGCACGCGGCGTTCTGATAGGAGAAACTAACCGAAGAATCAATTCCAGTCCCCATCGCCCGGCCAAAAAGAGAAGAACGAGCTATGACCACCACGTTGTCGGAGAACTGGGCCACGCTCTGGGAGGCGTTTGCCGCAGCGGAACCCGACCGGGTGGCCGTGGTGCTGGGTGACACGGAGATCCGCTGGGGTGGGTTCGACGATCGCTCGGCCCAGCTCGCCGCCGCCCTCTCTTCACAGGGCGTCGGACCGGGCGCCCGCGTGGCCCAGCTGCTCTACAACTGCCCCGAGTACCTGGAGTCGGCCTACGCGTCGTTCAAGGTGCGGGCGAGCACGGTCAACGTGAACTACCGGTACCGGGCACCCGAAATCGTGCACGTGCTCGGCGACTCGGGCTCGTCGGTTCTGGTGTTCCACGGCGCCTTCGCCAACGTGGTCGACGAAGCCCGACGTTCGTTGCCCGGGCTCGCGCTCCTGCTGCAGGTCGACGGCGGTGACGGCGCCGCACTCCTCAGCGGGGCCGTCGACTACGAGTCGTTCCTGACCGAGTTCGCTCCGATGCCACCCGTCGCCCGGAGCGGCGAGGACCGCCTCCTCCTCTACACCGGCGGCACGACCGGGATGCCCAAGGGAGTCGTATGGACACATAGGGGTCTGTTCGGCGCATTGGCCTTTACCGGATATGCGTCGCTCGGCCTTGAACTGCCGACCACCGTCGACGAGGCCACCCGCATCGCTGTGGGCCTGGCACAAGCCGGGACCGCCCCGGTCAACATGACCGCCCCACCACTCATGCACGGGACTGCGCTGTTCCTGGCTTTCTCGACGTTTGTGCTCGGCGGTCGCGTGGTGATGCTCGCCGGGCGCCGCTTCGACCCCGCCGAGCTCCTTCGGCTCGTGGCGCGCGAGCAGGTGTCGCAGCTGTCGATCGTTGGGGACGCATTCGCCCGACCGATCCTCGACGAACTTCATCGCACGACCACCGACGTTTCGTCACTCCGACGGATCGTATCGACCGGGGCGACGTTCTCGGCCGAACACAAGCGATCGTTGATGGCGGCCGCGCCGCAGGCCTTGGTGATCGACATGATCGGTGCTTCCGAGGGTGGCCCCTTCGCATTGGCTGTCACCCCACCCGGGCAGAACCCGCCCGACACCGCCGAGTTCTTCGCCACTCCGGCCACCGCGATATTCGATCCCGACACGCTGGAACGCATCGAACACGGTTCGGGAC
>JAYSTV010000327.1:0-3110 GCA_043719425.1 Acidimicrobiia bacterium
TTGGTGCCGGCAAGACCACCTTCACCAAGGCCGTGGCCGCCGCGCTTGGCGTCGCCGAGATCGTCACGAGCCCCACGTTCACCATTGCCCATACCTACGAGACCGCGGCCGGATCAGCCGTTCGGTCGCTGGTGCACCTCGACGCATATCGCCTTCGGGGCGCCGACGATCTCGACGCCGTTGGTCTGTTCGACGCGCTCGAGGATGGTGCCGCCGCCGCTATCGAATGGGGCGACATCGTCGCCGGTGCCTTCGACGATGCGCTGGTCATCGAACTCGGGATCATCGACATCGACACCCGCTCGATCACGATGTCGTGGACGAACGACGGCTGTTGGCATTCTCGGGTGGAGCGTCTCGATGGATTCGAACGATGCTGATCGCCGCCTTCGACACCGCCACCGTTGCGGTGTCCGTCGCGTTGGCCGACGACGACGGACTCGTGGCCCGATTCGACGCTCCGAGGCAACGTCGTCACGCCGAGACGCTGCTCCCGGCTCTTGATGCTCTTCTCTCGCTGGTCGACCGATCGCGTTTCGATCTCACGCACGTGAGCGTCGACGTTGGTCCCGGGATGTTCACCGGTCTGCGCGTCGGCGTCACCACGGCCATCACGATTGCCTACGCGCTCGATATCGCGGTGATCCCGCTCGGCAGTCTCGAACTGTTGGCCTGGCGTCTGTCGCTCGACGCCAGCTTTACCGGCCGCGTGGGCGCGGTCATCGACGCGCGTCGCCAGGAGTGTTTCGCGCAACCCTTCGCGGTCGCGCCGGGTCAGGCCCCCGTCGCACTGGCTTCGGCCGCAACGGTGGCGCCGGGTGCGGCGGCACTCGTGCTCGCGGAGTACGAGTGCGTGGCCGTGATCGGTGATGGGCCAAAGGTCTACGTCGAGGCGTTCGCTTCGTGGCCGGCCGTGGCGCCCCACGTGCCGGACGCAGCCACGGCGGCGATCGTGGCGAGCCGGTCCCTTGACCGAGCGTCGGCCCCCGACGCGGTGGCGCTGCGCTATCTCCGCGAGCCCGACGCCGAGATCCCCAAGGATCTTCGACCGTGACCGTGCTGCTCCGACCAATGACAGTCGACGACATTGAGCCGGTCCTCGCCATCGAAGTATTGTCTTCGCCCGATCCATGGTCGATTGGCATCGTGACCGACGAACTCCACGGTCCGAACCGTCGCTACGTGGTGGCTGTTGACGACGAGGGCGCCGTCGTCGGGTTCTGTGGACTGCTCGCCCAGGTCGGTGAAGGACACGTCACCAACATCGCGGTTGCACCAACACATCGCTCACGGCGGATCGCCGCGCGTCTCTTGCTTGACAACATTCGCTGGACGCTAACCCAAGAGGTACGTGCACTTACCTTGGAGGTTCGCGTCGGAAATGAAGCGGCCCTGCGCCTCTACCGTCGGTTCGGATTCGCGCCGGTCGGGACTCGCCCGCGCTACTACGCGAACAACGACGACGCGCTCATCCTCTGGGTCCACGAGGTCGGTGGTGGTGCGTACCACCACCGTCTTGTCGCGATCGAAGCGTGGCTCGCCACCCCGCGCGACGACGGCCGGGCTCTGCATGTGGAGGCGCCATGAGAATTCTTGGGCTCGAGACATCGTGCGATGAGACGGCGGCGGCGGTCGTCGTCGACGGACGGACGATCGAGTCGTCGGTCGTGTCGACGCAAATCGCGTTGCACGCACCGTTCGGCGGCGTGGTGCCGGAGATCGCTGGACGAGCGCACGTCGAACGGATTGTGCCGGTCATTCGCGAGGCACTCGCACAGGCGGGCCTCGACCGTCGCGGCCAAGATGTCGATGCGGTGGCCTGCACCGTCGGCCCGGGCTTAATCGGCGCGCTACTTGTGGGCGTGAGCGCAGCAAAGTCCTTGGCGTGGTCGTGGGGCGTGCCGTTCCTCGGCGTCAACCATCTCGAAGGTCACCTCGCCTCCCCGTTTCTCGAAGCCGCTCCGGACGTTGAGCCCGCCCTTCCGCTCCTCACGCTGCTCGTCTCCGGTGGGCACACGTTGTTGGTGCTGATGCACTCGGCGACCTCCTACGAAGTTCTGGGATCCACCATCGACGACGCCGCGGGCGAGGCCTACGACAAGGTGGCGCGCATGCTCAAGCTCGGTTACCCCGGCGGCCCCGCGATCGACCGTCTCTCCGTTCACGGCAACGCCGCCGCGTTCACCTTTCCTCGAGCGCTCCGAGATCGGCCCAACGACTTCTCGTTCAGCGGTCTCAAGACGGCCGTCGCCAACCATCTGCGCCGGCATCCAAACGATGCGGTCGACGCCACCGCCGACGTGGCCGCATCATTCCAAGAAGCTGTCGTCGACGTCCTGGCCGAAAAGGTCAGGGCGGCCGGTCGTCGACACGGGGTGGGATCGGTGGCCGTCGGCGGGGGCGTGGCGGCGAACTCGTCGTTGCGCGCCCGAATGGCGTCGGTCGCCGCCGACGAGGGTTGGCAGATCCACATCCCCGACCGCTCGTTCTGCACCGACAACGCAGCGATGATCGCCGCCGCGGCATGGTGGTGGCGCGATATCGACGCGCCCCTCGGGCTCGGCGCCGCCGCGAACCCGAACCTCCGTCTCCGGCGCGTTGACCGCGGCCAATGAACGAGAGGCCGTACACGCCGCCCATCGAGGCGCACGTTCGCAATCCGGCCTCCGATGCGGCCGACCTAAAGGGCAAAGCCGACCAGGTTGCCCGCGGTGGCGCCCGTGCCGCGGTGCTCGGAGTCAACGATGGTCTGGTGTCGAACCTGTGCCTCATCCTCGGCGTCGCTGGCGCGTCGTCGAGCGCGGCGAACGTACGCATTGCCGGGCTGGCCAGTCTCGTGGCCGGCGCGTTCTCGATGGCGGCCGGCGAATGGATTTCGGTCCGAAGCCAGGTCGAGCTGTTCGAAGGTGTCCTGGCCGAACTTCGTCGGCTCACAGAGCGGAACCCGAAGTTGGTCCTCGACAGTTTGGCCGACCGCCTCACCGAAGTGGGCATGGCCCGTGACACCGCGCTCCGGGCGACGACGGAGCTCCCGCTGAAGGAAAAGGCCTTCCTCGACTTCACGGCGCAGACGGTGTTCGGTCTCAACCCCGACGAACTCGGGTCGCCGA
>JAYSTV010000328.1:0-3108 GCA_043719425.1 Acidimicrobiia bacterium
ACGAGGGGGTGGCCGAGGGAACGGCCAAGAGGGGAATCGTGCGAAAGATAACTATGGCCCGTTGCTCTCGCGCTCGGTCGACTTCTGCCACTTCCGAGATCACGGGTCGCTGCAGTCGCATGGCCGCATCGGCGTGGGCATCGTTCACCAGGTCACGTAGGCGGCGACCCTCGAGGTTCACCGAGTGACCGAGTCGATGCATCGCCGACACGGCGTTGGGTGATGCGTAGGAAATCAGGTGATCGGCACCGATGACGAGCACCCCGTCACCCACCCGGGGCACGTCGCCGTGGTCGTTGTCATCGCCCGGAAAGGGAAACGATCCTGCGCTTATCATCGTCGCCAGCCGGTCGAAGATTTCGAGGTACACCCGCTCCAAGCGACCCGGTCGACGCGCTCCGTCGAGTGGTGTCTCTCGGGATAAGAGGGCAATCGTACGGAGGTGATTCCCGTCGCGCCGACGAACCGGGACCACATCAATACGGGCACGCGTCGATCCTCGAAGGACGAAGCTCTGTCCGTGGACTTCCGCTCCGGCTCGCCATGCGTCACCAAACTGCGGACGATCGGCGTCGCCCGCGACCTGACCGACGAGGTCATCTTCATAGAGCGTCTGGCTCGTGGTCGGCCGAATTTGACCGACGATACGAAAGCCGCCGGCATCGCCCGGGTTGTCCACCGCGTTGGCGTCGTCGATCGGAACCAGCAGCAACAGGTCGCCGAAGCAGAAGTCAGCGACGAGCCCCCAAGATGCCATCAGCAAGGCCAGATGCTGACGGTCCAGCCCGACATCATCGCCGTTCATCGACGCGCCTTCGGCCCCGGCGCGGCGCCACGCCCGCTTCGGGCTTTGGACTTCGGGAGACCGGGTGGTGGCCACAACACGGAGGCGATCGCCAACAACCCTTCGAGGTTGTGCAGGTCAGTGGCCACCAACGGCACTTCAACAACACATTCAGGCGGATTGGCAAGTCGGTTGCGCGCCGCACGTTCGCTATCGGCAACAGCGCCGAGGTCCAGAAACGCCAATGCCGCGCGCCGCTCGATACGAGCCTGCTGCGTTCTTGCGCTCGACGCCGATGTTGCCGCCAGCGACGAGGCGCGTCGACGCGCGTCGCGATCGAACAGGTAGTCCGGCAGCACACGATTCAGCACCAAGGCAGCTACGGCCAGACGGCGCCGACGCAACTCGGCGAGGAAAAACTCCGCCTCTTGCAGCGGTGCCGGTTCGAGCGACGTGACCACGATGAAGCGGGTGGTCGGCCGATGCAGGAGCGCTTCAACGTCGCTCGCCCGAGTCACGAAACCGTCGTACATCGTCTGAAACAGGAGAAAAAACTCGGCAATATCAGCCAAAAACTGCGAGCCCAGTATCCGGTCCGCAACTTGGTAAAACGGCTTCGCCGCCAGATAGCCGAGCCGGCCCGCTCGCTCTCCTCCAAGACGGTACGGCAACGTGATCCACTTCAGCAACGACGACGAGAAGAAGTCGGCCATACGCAACGGTGCATCAAGGAAGTCGAGGGCGTTGCGCGACGGCGGCGTGTCGATCACGATGAGGTCGTAGCGGCGCTCAGCGTGAAGGGCGTGCAACCGCTCCATGGCGATGTAGTCGTGGCTCTGCACGAAACGCTCGGTGATGTTGCGATAGAGCTGATTGCCGAGAATGCGATCGGCGGTCAGCTGATCGGGTGCGTGCTGGCGGACCAGGTCGTCCCATGACGCACTGGTGTCAAGCATGGCGACCCACAGTTCCGAGGCCGGCGGAGCATCGAGAACCTGCACCGGCCGTTCAACGTTGCCGAACTCTTCGAGCCCCAACGCATCGGCGAGCCGTCGGGCCGGGTCAATAGTGAGGACCAACACCCGCCCGCGACCCGCCCGAACTGCCGCCAGACCGAGCGCTGCGGCGGTGGTTGTCTTGCCGACGCCGCCGGCGCCGCAACACAGCACCACGTCGACCGCCGCCAGCGTCTCCGAAAGGTTGGGAGTGATCACGACACGCCATTCGGCAACGAGAACTCATCGGCCAGATGCGCGGCCACCCAGCGAGTTACCGGCAGGCCCGGCGACGAACCGGTGATCGTCGGGACCATGGCGACCGGCCCATGCCAGGCGGCGAGCAACCGATCAAGATGCGGAGCGCGAGACCGGGTCAAGGAATCAAGTAACAGCGCGCCGTCGAGAATCTTGGCGACCGATGGATCCCCCGGCTTCTCGTTCGCGACAAACCGCCGTAGCGCCAACGAGTCCTCGGCCGTGAGCGACTGCGGGAGCGTACGGTTCACCACCACGGCGGCAGGCTCAACACGGATGTCTGCCCGAAAGCGTTCGAGAAGCTCGATGCACTCCGTGACCGGCAGTTCTTCGCTCGTCGAGACGACGACCGCACCGGTCGTGGCCGCATCGCTCAAAATGTCGAGGATCCATTTCGTCTGTGAACGTATCAACCCGACACCAACAAGCTCATTGATCGCCTGAGGCGCCCGCAAGAGACCGGCCACATGACCACTGGCCGGAGCGTCGGCGATCACCAGGTCGTAGTGACGTTCCCGAACTTCATAGGCGAGCTTCCCAATGGTGACGATCTCGCGGACGCCCGGAGCGGCGTTGGCCAGGAAGTCAAACGCGTTCGACAACGCGCCGATCCGGCTGACCAACGGGATGCGCAGGTTGAGCTTCAGGTACTCCTTCAGCGACGCCTCGGGATCCATGACCATGGCGTGGAGCCGAGGGTGCAGCTCGCGCGGGGTGAAGCTCAGGGCTTGGGAGCGCGCCGCGTCGGCACCCGTGAGCGCATTGAGGAGATCTCCTTTGGCGTCGAGTTCACAAACCAGAACTCGACGACCGACACTGGCGGCGTGCCACGCCAACGCAGCCGCAGTCGTGGTCTTCCCGACGCCGCCCTTGCCGGTAACGACGAGGAGGCGTCGGTCAAGAAGGTCAGCGGCCACGCCCGGTTGAACAGACCGCTAGCGGGCGAAGCCGACCCGGCGCTCTTCAGCCGGGCTACCGACCTCCACGTAGGCGACCTTGGCCGCCGGAACGCCGACGGTGCGGCCCCGCTTGTCGGTAAGCCACAGAACACCCTCGGCGCTGGTCAGCGCA
>JAYSTV010000329.1:0-7543 GCA_043719425.1 Acidimicrobiia bacterium
CCGCACCGCTGAACTCTTCCAAGTCGTCGAGACGGCCTAGTCCTTCGAACCGAAGCCCGAGAAGGAACCAGTCGCGCAGAGCGGTGGTTCAGTCACGACGCTTCATTCCGGGCCTTTTCATCAGATGGGGTGATCCACCACTCTGAGTGGTGGGTCGATCAGTATGGAAGCTATGACGATCCTCTCCTTCGCCAACGCCGCCGAGCGGGCCACCCTGCGTCACCTCACGTCGGGTACAGCGGGCGACGTCCCGGTCGATGTCTTGGTGGAGGGCCCGGGGGCGGAGCGTCTCGCCCGCCATATCCTCGCTCGCCTGCTTCGGGTGCTCCCCGTCAGTCCAGTTCTCCACGACGAAGCGCTCCTGGCCGCCGGTCGTGCCCTCGACGATCTCCTTCCGGGCCTGGCCGATGAAAACGTGCCGTTCGTGGCCGTGTCGGTTGGCCGGCGGCTGGAGAGCTCGTCATCGAGCGACGGCGAGATCGTGTTGGCCGACCCAACCGACGCCTGTGCGCTGGTTCCGAGCGTCGTGGTTGTGGCGCGCGACTCGCATGTGGTCGGGGTGGCCACGGCGATCGCGGCCCCAGCCGGTGCAATGTCGCTCGTCGCCGCCACGGTTTCGTCGACTCGTGCCGCATTGTCGACGGTCTTGGCCCGCCACGTGTTGGCGCTCGGCCCGACATCGGCCGAGCCGCTGCTGCGCATGAGCGACGCCAGCGGCTTGGCCATCACCGCCAGCGGCGCCCTGCTTCCCTGCTGAGCCCTTTCTGAGCCGCTACTGAGCCCCTGTGACCCCAGTGGGCCCTAGTTCCGGGGAACCTCGAGCCAGCTCCGACCCTTGTCGACGCGCACGTCGCCGGGAAGACCGAGCACCCGCTCGCCCAGGATGTTGCGCATGACCTCCGACGTGCCACCTTCGATCGAGTTCGCCCGGCTGCGCAGGAACTGCTCCTGCATCGTGATGCCGGCCATGGCGGTTTCCGGGCGACGCATCGTGTAGTCGCCGTAGAGCATGGCGTCGGCGCCCATGAGGTTCATGCAGAACGCATAGATGTCCTTGTTGAGCTCGGCCGAGGCCAATTTGCCGGTGGAGCCTTCGGGTCCGGGAGTGCCGGACTTGCGATTGCCCGCAGCGCGCAGGTTGGTGAGACGGGCCGCTTCGGCTCGGGTCCACAGGCGCATGAGTTCGTCGCGAGTTGATGAATCGGTATGGCCGTAGTCGCGGAAGGCCTTCACGGCCAGGCTGATCGGTCCGCTCCCCCGGGGCGCTATGGCGCCGCCGATCGAGACCCGCTCGTTCATCAAGGTGGTGATGGCGACACGCCAGCCGTCGCCGACTTCGCCGAGTCGTTCTTCGTCGGGAATACGGGCGTCGGTGAAATACACCTCGTTGAACTCGGCGTCGCCGGTCATTTGGCGCAGCGGCCGCACTTCGACGCCCGGCCCGTGCATGTCGACCACGAAGTAGCTGAGGCCCTTGTGCTTCTCGGCATTGGCATCGGACCGAGCCACGAGCATGCCCCACCTCGACAGATGGGCGAGAGTCGTCCAGACCTTCTGCCCGTTGATGATCCACTCCTCGCCGTCCTTCACGGCTTTGGTGGCCAGGCCAGCCACGTCGGAACCGGCGCCCGGCTCGGAGAACAGCTGGCACCACACTTCTTCGCCGGTGAACAGCGGCCGGAGGTAGCGGTTCTTCTGGTCGTCGGATCCCCACGTGTACACGGTGGGCGCCCCCATGCCATGACCGATGGGATTGCGGTAATACGCCATTGGCGCGCCAGCGGCCCGGAGGCGACCGTCGACGGTGCTCTGCAGTTTCGGAGCGAGACCGAGTCCGCCAAAACCCGGGGCGAACTGCACCCAGGCCAGACCGGCGTCGTACTGGGCGCCGAGGAAGGTGACGGCCGGAGTCGAAGCCGGCGGGAAGTCAGCGAGCAGGGTGTCACACAGCTTTTCGACGAGCTGAGCGTCGGACGCGGTTTCGACGGTCGTGGAACTCATGGGGGCCTCCGGAGCAACGGGGAACTTCTCTGACCGATCGGTCGGAGAACAAGCCTACGAGGACCGTCCCGATACGACGAATCTGCGGCTGCGAAACTGGAACGATGCGACCCGGGCGACGCGTGGTCGTGCTCAACAAACCCTTCGACGTGGTCTGTCGATTCACGCTTCCGGCCAACGCCAAGGCGGGAACGCGTACGTTGGCCGCGTTCATCAAAGAACCCGGTCTGTACCCGGCCGGGCTGCTCGATCGTGATTCCGAGGGGTTGGTCGTCCTCACCGACGACGGCGCCCTGCAACATCGCTTGACCGATCCCCGCCACGGACACGAGCGCACGTATCTGACGCATGTCGAAGGGGTGCCGAACGCCGAGGCCATCCGTCGACTGACCGACGGTTCCATTGCCCTCGACGGTGTCGCCTGTCGCCCGGTTCAGGCTCGTTGCGTCGCAGAGCCGGACTGGTTGTGGCCTCGCTTACCTCCTGTTCGCGACCGACCCATGATCCCCACATCCTGGATCGAGCTGCTACTGACCGAGGGACGCAATCGCCAGGTTCGACGCATGACGGCTGCTGTCGGCCACCCCACCCTGCGCCTCGTCCGCGTGGCCATGGCGGGCCTGTCCCTCGGAGCACTCGCTCCGGGCGAGTGGCGCGAGGACCGCCTCGACGTATGACCAATCCTCACCGGGCCTTCACCCTGCTTCGACACAGTGACATTCGATGAATGAACTGGCCGCCTCGCTCGCCCGGAAGCTGCCTGGGACCCAAACGACATCGTGGCCGCGACTCGCGCCGCATGCGCCGATCGTCGCCGTACTTTCGCTGTCGGGTGTTCTGAACGGCTGGGCGCTCGGCACCGTCGGCTGGGGCAACGCCTACTACTCGGCGGCCGTGCGCTCGATGACGCAAAGCTGGCACAACTTCGTGTTCGCCAGCTTCGAGCCCGGCGGCTTCGTCTCGGTCGACAAGCCACCTCTGTCACTCTGGGTGCAGACACTGTCGGCCAAGGTGTTTGGCTTCCGGCCGATGGCGCTCCTCGTTCCTCAGGCCATCGCCGGAGTCCTGTCGGTGTGGTTCGTGTACCGGGCGGTTCTGCTCGTGTCGTCTCGGACCGCCGCATTGGTGGCAGCACTGGTCCTTGCTGTCACGCCCATCAACGTGATGGTCAGCCACTCAAACAACCTCGACGCAGTCCTCGTTTGCGTGATGTCGGCCGCCGCCTACTTCGGCGTTCGGGCCGTCGTGACCGGGAGGCTCCGCACGTTGGCGGGCGCGAGCCTTTTCGCCGGGTTGGCAATGACGGCGAAAATGTTGGCCGGGGTGCCGGTGATGCCCGGCATCATCGTCGCCTTCTTGTGGTGTGCGCCGCTCCCCTGGCGACAGCGAGTTCTCGGCGTGGTCCTCGGTATCGCGCTCATGGCCTCGACCGGACTGGCATGGTTTGCCTACGTCGACCTCACGCCTGCCGCCAAGCGTCCCTATGTTGGTTCGAGTGCCACGAACTCGGCCGTCCAACTGGCCTTCGAGCGCAACGGCGCGAACCAGGTCGACGGTACCCAGGGAGGCCTCGGCGGCGGTCCAGGAGGTCGCAACCGCTTTCCGGGTTCGGGCGGTTTCCCAGGAGCACCACCCACTGGCGCAGGCGCGGTGAATGGGACGGCCCTCGGAGGTCTCCTGCCCGGTGTACCGCTCCCGTCGACCCCGCCACCCGGTTTCGGCCGCGGTGGACCCGGTGGTGGGTTCGGGATTCCCCGCCTTGGGTTCAGTGGCGGATCGCCCGGTCTCGGCCGACTCGTCAACACCGAACTGGGTTCCCAGATCGCCTGGTTCCTGCCCCTCTCGCTCGCGGGTGGCCTGTTCGTCGTCGTCCGTCGACGACTGCGGCCGTCGGCATCGCTGGGGGCGACGGTGGTGTTCGGCGGATGGCTGCTCATCGCCGCCGGCGCGTTCAGCATCACCAAAGGGATCGTCCATCCCTACTACCTCTCGAACATCGGCCCTCCGGCGGCCGCCCTGGTCGGGCTCGGTGTGGCCGAGGCCCAGTCCATCGTCCGGGACCGCCGTCGGCGATGGTTCGTACTTGTCGCGCTCTCCCTTGTCGGCACGGCGTGGGCCCAGTGGACAATCCTTCGGCGGCCTGATTCGTCGTCGTGGCGCCCATGGGTGGCGGGGCTGGCCATCGCCGGCGCCGTGATCGGCATCGGCGCGCTCGCCGCCTCCTTCGCCCGTTCAACGCGAATCACGACCACGGCCGGCGCAGTGTCGGCGGCGCTACTGCTGGCCTCGCCGCTGACGTGGACCCAGTCGTCGTTGGCGGCCGGCGTCACGCCGCAACTTCCCTACGCGCAGGCCACCGGGCTCGACGGAGGACGAGCCGGGCTCCAGCCCAACGGAGGGTTCACCTTTCCCGCTGGGGATCAAACGCGACTTGTGGCCTATCTCCGGTCGGAGCGGTCGGCCGAACGCTGGTTGGTGGCCGTGCAGAGTGCCGGGCAGGCCGAATCGATCATCATCTCGAGTGGTGAGGCGGTGATGACGATCGGCGGCTTCATCGGCACCGATCAAATCATCACCGAAGCGCAGCTCCGGACCAAGATCGCGGCCCGAGAGATCCGCTTCTTCTTGGTCGGGTCGGGTGGCTTCGGTCGAGGTTTCGGTGGTCCGGGTAGCGCGGGCGCGTCGTCGTTCGTGGCGCAGGAATGTGCCGAAGTGCCGACGAGCACATGGCAGTCGGGGGCAACGGAAACGGGTGAAACGGCGTTCGCCGGTGGTCCCACGAGCGCGTCGTTCACGCTCTACGACTGTCGTTGAGCCCCGCTGGCTCGCCGACGGAGTCGGGGCCGTGAAACACTCCGGAGCATGAACAGCAAAGGCAGGGTCGCGCTCGTCACCGGTGGCGCATCGGGCATCGGACGGGCGTGCGTGCGTCGCTTCGTCGCCGACGGATACCGCGTTGTCGTCGGCGACCTCAACGACGAAAACCTCGCCCACGTGGCCGATGAGTATGGAGAATCCGTTTCCGTACGCCGCACCGACGTCACGGTCGAGCAAGAGGTTGAGTTACTCTGTGCACATACGATTGAGGCGTTTGGCCGGCTCGACGTGGCGGTCGCCAATGCCGGTCGGGGCACGTTCGGAATGATCGTTGATCACTCTGTCGAAGAGTTCCGTTCGGTCGTGGACCTGTGCCTGACCGGCGTCTTCCTGACTATCAAGCATGCCGGGCGGGTCATGGCCGACGGCGGGGCCATCGTCACCATCTCGTCGCTGAATGGAACCCAGCCATCGAGTGGTATGTCCGCATACTGTGCCGCCAAAGCGGGTGTGATCATGCTCACCGAGGTGGCGGCCATGGAGCTCGGCGATCGAGGCATTCGGGTGAACGCCGTTGGTCCCGGCCTGATCGAGACGCCGGCCACCGGAACGTTCTTCGCGTTGCCGGGCGTCGTTGCGGAGTTCGTCGAGAACACGACCCTCGGTCGACACGGGGCACCCGCTGAGGTCGCAGCCTTGGTCGCGTGGTTAGCGTCCGACGAATCTCGCTTTGTGAGCGGTTCGTTTCACCGCATCGACGGAGGTGCATCGACCAAGCGGTACCCCGACATTCCGGCGGCTATTCGTCGGGCTCAACGCTGAAAACCGGCGTGGGGTTGGCTCGCCAGTAGCCTCTTTGGCCGTGAGTTCCACCCAGACAAAAACCCAGCGCCCCGTGAACGCCGTGCAGCAGCGCCTGATTGCGCTCAATCTGCTGGAGCGGGCGGTCAAGGCAATGACCGACGCGGAGATCGATGGGTGTGTGGCCGGGCTCGACGAGGAGCAGACCAAGCTCGTCGAACAACGCTGCTCTGGGCTCGACGCGGCGTCGGTGCGCACGGCGCTGGCGAAGGGCCGGATGAGCGGGCTGCTTGAAGGGATCTCGTCGCTACTGGCGGACAAGTCGTTGGCCGACTGCGTGGAATCGTTGGGCGAATCGTCGGACAATCCCACCGAAGCCGAATTGCACGAGGTGTTGCCCGGCCTGGTCGAGCGCCACAGCGTCGGTGCTGTTCGCCTCATGATGGCGTCGGCGATCATGGGTGAGGCTTTGGCGTCACCGATCCTGAAGGATCTCTTGAAGTCCGACGCCACGCTCGCCCTGCCCCCGGCCGAGCTGGTGTCGATCACCGTCGCCAAGCCCGTCGATCCCGATCGAGAGGCCAAACTCGCCGTCCGCAAGGCCCGCAAAGACGCCGAGAAGGCAGCGAAAGCCAAGCGCGGCTAGCGATCGGCCCCGGTCCCGACTGGATCTCCTCCGACGAGGGCGGTGGGCGGAACCGACGTAGGGACTTCCGTGGTTACCGTGGTTGGCGCCGACACGGGAGTCGGCAGAACCAACGTGGCCACCGCTGGGACCGACGTGGTCGGTGGCAGGCTCCTCGTCGTGGTTTCCACCACGACGGTGGTCGATGTGGTCTCGGCCACGACGGAAGTTTCTGCCGCGGCGAGCGTGGTGTCGACCACCGGGAAGTACTCCGGCTGCTGATAGCCGAGCATGATGCCCCGACCCGATGCGAGCGGAACAAGTTCGGCGTAGACGATGAGATTGTCCACGTAGTGTCCGGTGCTGCGGTCGAACGCTCCACCGCAGGTGATCAGGCGAAGGGTCGACTCGGCGGTGGCTCCATAGACCTTGTTCGTGGGAAACACCGACTTTTTGAGCTTTTCTACTTCCGACACCCGGTACAGATACTTCGATCCGTCTGATTGCACGACGACCATCGATTGGCCGACCTTGGTCGCAGGAAGCCGCTCAAACACCCCGGCGGCCACTTTGGAGTCGAAGTGTCCCACGATGACGGTTGGCCCGCTCTCGCCCGGCACCGCCCCGCCTGACCACCACCCGGCGATGTCGGCCCGACGAGGTACGGCAAGTGCATTGTTGCGGTCGAGTCCGATGGGGAACACTTCGGCATCGAGTCCGATCGGCCCGAGCAGCACTCGGGCAGGCCGCGGACCGACGCCGTCGCGGCGATCGTCTACTAGGTCGTCGTTGATACTGACCGCTTCGGAAAATCGCAACGGGATGTCGGGGGACGATCCGGTGGTCACCCTCCGGCGGATTCCGGTGGCGGTGTCTTCGATCACGCCGTCGCTGATGACTCGGAAACGTTTGGGGTCAAACTGATCGGTCGCGGGCTCAAGTCCGGCGGCTTCGTCGGCCGTGAGTGGCCCCACGGAGGAATTGGCCCGTTGGCCGACGTAGAGCCACCCGGCGGCAGCCAAAAGGACGGCCGGAAAAACGTACAGCCACCGACCCGGAGCTCGGCGGGTCGATGGCTGATCAGTCGTCATACGAGTTCCCCGCACCAGCGGGGAGGGGAAATCAGGCCTTGCGGCGACGGGTGGCGAAGATCGCCGCGCCAGCGCCGGCGGCACCGACAACCAGCACGATCGGCAACACCGGGGTACCGGAGTCCTTGGTCAGGAATCCGCCACCGGCGGCCACGCCGCCAGCCGGCGTTGCTGCGGCAGTTTCGGCCGGAGCGGCGGCAGCAGTGTC
>JAYSTV010000330.1:0-3107 GCA_043719425.1 Acidimicrobiia bacterium
TCCGCCGTTTTCGCGTCGGGCAACACGGCGGGAAGTACAACGGTGACCTCGGCCCCGCCGAGGGATCCGCCGTTGGTGGCGACGACGGTGCCGTCGGCCGCTTCGGTCAAGGCGGCAACGATGGCCAGGCCGAGCCCCGTCCCGGATCCGGTGCGGCTCGCTGACCCGACCACGAAACGCTCGAACGCCCGGTCCAAAACGTCGGGGGCAAAGCCGGGCCCATCGTCGGCCACCACGATCGTGGTCGTCGACTCTCCACCGCTGAGCGAGACGCGCACCACGCAACGAGCGGCCTTCGCCGCGTTGGTCACGAGATTGGTGAGGATGCGCTCGAGATCGGCCGGACGAATCACCGCAGGCGGACCGCCTTCGTCGCCCTTGCGTTCACGCTCCACCCGGAGATCGGTACGAATCTGCGGACGCAGCCGGGCCAGGAGTGAATCCGTCACGGCACCGGCATCAATCAGGGCCGGTGGCCGTTTGTTCACCCCGGCGCGAGCCAGCACGAGGAGGTCGTCGGCCATCACTCCAAGGCGGGTCACCTGGTGAAGCGACGACGTGAGCGTGGCATGCGTTTCTTCAGCATTACCAGGATGGAGCAGAGCCAGTTCGAGCTCGCCCCGCACGATGGCGAGCGGGGTACGAAGTTCGTGACTGGCGTCGTCGACGAAGGCCCGTTCCCGGCGGAAGGAATCATCGAGGCGTTCCAACATGTCGTCGAGCGTGTTGCCGAGATGGGCGAGCTCGGCCGGCATCTTCCGCAACTTTTCGTCACTGTCAGTCTCTTCGGTGTGGAGCACTCGCTGACCGAGATCGGCGGCGGAAATCTGCGCCGCCTTTTCCGCCATGCGCCGCACCGGACGCAGTGCGGCGCCGGCCATCAGCCAGCCGCCGAGGCCGAGCAACGTGCCGAGGGCGAGACCGGCGAACACGAGCGTGCGAACGAGCCGTCGAGTGGCGGCCGAGGCCTGATCCCGGGGGGCGCCAACGACGATGATGTAGACCGACTTGGCCGCCCGGCGGGTTTCGGCCAGCAGCGTCGAACGGCCCCCGAGGGCCTTGATGGTCTTGTCGATACGGAGCCGTCCCTGGTCGGCCACAAACTTGAACTGACCTGGCGTGAGCAGGAACTCGTCCTTGCCAATGGCGGGCGAGAGATCCTTGACCTGGCCGAGACGGTCGACGACTTGCGCGTAGCTCTCGGTCAGTGGCAGTTTGCCGGCCGAAGCGTCGAGCGCGGCGACGATGTTGTCGATGCGCTTCTCCAGGCTCTTCTCCAACGCACTCTCGGCCCCGCGGCTCTGGAGTGCAGTGATGAGGAAGCCGGCGCCGACCATGAGCACCACGAGGGCGAGCACGAACAGCGACGTGAGCCGCCCTCGAAGCGTCCGCTGTCGGCGCCCGCCAAGCCGACGAAAACGTGGTGCGCTCGCCGTTTGCGACGAGTCGGTCACGTGTACCCGACTGCGACCGCAGTCGGGTCGGAAATCTCGGGACTGTCATCCACGTGCGGAAGCGAACCGTCGTTCTCCGGTGAGCGTAGAACGTAGCCCGCACCACGCACGGTTTCGATGCTGTTGCGGCCAAACGGACGGTCGATCTTCTCGCGCAGATAGCGGACGTAGACATCGACCACGTTCGACGTGCCGTCGTAGGCGAAGTCCCACACGTGTTCGAGAATGTTGGAGCGCGTGAGCACCCGGTCGGGGTGGCGGAGGAAGTGTTCGAGCAGGCTGTACTCGGTGGGGGAGAGATCGACGATCGTGTCATCACGACGCACCGTGCGGCTGGCCGGATCGAGACTGATGTCGCCCACCCGTAGGACCGACGGACGAGCAATCGGCTCACGCCTGGTGATCGATCGTACGCGCGCGAACAATTCCGGAAAAGCGAACGGCTTCACCAGATAATCGTCGGCGCCGGCATCGAGACCGAGCACGCGATCATCGACGCTGTCTCGCGCCGTGAGGAGCAGCACCGGCGTCCACTTCTCGCGCCGACGAAGTTCTCTGCAGACCTCAAGGCCGTTGGGGGCCGGGATCATCACATCGAGGACGATGGCGTCATATTCCACCTCGGTCGCCGACCACAACGCGTCTTCGCCGTTGTGGGCCAGGTCGACGGCGTAGCCCTCGCGCTGCAGACCGCGCTGGAGGAGGTCGGCCATATTTGGTTCATCCTCGACGACGAGAAGCCGCATGACCCCACGGTACTGAGTGGCAGCTGAACGTCTGGTGAGAGCCGTACTGGGTCCGCTCCGTGTTCTGGGTCGGCTGCGTCGCTTTTGCGCGCCGCAGCTGACCCAGAACGTCTAGCTGACCCAGAACGGTGAGATGACCCGGAAATGCATCGGGGCCCGGTGCCTTTCGGCAACCGGGCCCCGAGAATTCGGGTGGCCGGAGAACTCGGCGGTAGTTCTCCGGCCGACTCTTGCGAGCCCTTCCCCACCGAAGTGGAGGCGCACATCCTCGGCGGAAGGATGCGCTGCGATCACCATAACGGACCCGGGAGGAATGTTCAAGTTGAAGTAGCTGAGCATTCGCTCAGCCCTGATCCTCACGCTGGCGGGGCGTCGACCTTCGGTTTGGGCGGTGGGATGCTCTGCTGAATCCTCACGCGGGCTTTGCGTCGACCTTCGGTTTGGGCGGTGGGATACCTCGTCGCGGCGACGTGAAGTTCACCGTCTGCGGCCACCGGCGTCGGCTCACGATCGAGAGTTTGCGCATCAGCTCGATGGCCCCGGGGTCGTCGTCGCCCGGGCGGCCTTCGATCACGCCGGCCTCGAGCATCTCGATCATGAGCTTGCGGCCGAGGTCGGTGCGCACGATGGTGAGCGTCCAGTCGTTGAAGGCGCCGATCCCGCCGGTGGAGATGTCGGCATGTTCGGCGGCGAAGTCGGGGCACGTCATGCAACCCGAGCGGGTCCAAGCGTGGCACTCCTTCAGATTCACCTCGTGGTAGCTGCCGTCTTTCATCCAAATCTGGAAGACGCCCTTGATGTTCATCTTGACCATGTCCTGCTTCTTGAGGCCGTACTTGGCCTCGAAGAGTTCCTCGAAGATGGCGTCGTCGAACGTCTTCGAGCACAGCAGCCCAATGTTCAACGC
>JAYSTV010000034.1:0-4436 GCA_043719425.1 Acidimicrobiia bacterium
GATGACTTCGCTCGCTGGTGCTGCGCCTCTCCTCTGGCGCTTGGCGGCTCGCGACACGCCGGTCTTTCGGTTCCGGACCTTGGCGGGCCAAACTCAACCAGAAGTGTTCCGCCACTCGAGTTGGCGATCGACCTGCGGCACCGAGGAGTTCAGCGATTTCTCGGTGCCGATGACGACGAAGAACTTCGGGCTGCGATTCAGCCACGATTGTTTGCACGACCCCGTGGCGAAAGGCCAGACCATCAGCCACAGAAACGAGCACCCGAGACTCGATTGCCGGCGCAAGCAGCGCCAAAGCGTCTCGGATGCCAACGCCGCAGATGACCCCAAGATCCTCGAGGTCGAACTCCAGACCGAGGAGCGCAGCATCAGAGAGCGCAGCCCGAGCATCGACCGGCAAAGCCCCTAAGCGTCGCTCAACGAGACCGCGCAGCGACGCCGGAACTCGACGATCAGTCGAGTCGATTGACTCGCCAAGTTCACGAAGTCCACCCACCAATTCGATGATGAACAGCGGATTCCCGTTGGCGTCGCGGAGAAGTCGACGGACCTCGTCGTTGGGCGCCACTCCAAGCATCGACCGAGCAATAGCCTCACCATCACTCGCCGAAAGAGGGCTCAGGGCCAGTGTTGCCGCCCCCTGTCCGTCGAGTCCTCGGCGAAGCGCAAGAACACGAGGTTCACTCGATGGACGAAAGGTCGAAAGAACGAACATCGGCGTGTTGTGATGTCGACGGGCAAGACCCCAAAGGACCTGTGCGCTGGCGTCATCGATCCAGTGAGCGTCATCGAACAAAACGACACAGGGTGCGATTCGGCAAAGCTCAGCAAGACCTTCGAGGACGAGCGTTGTGACCTGGTCACCATGAACCGATTTGTCGTCTTCTTTGTGACGCAGCGCCTGAACTGCCTCACCAAGTTCGAACGGCGTCGCTGGACCGAGCTCGTTGCAGAGTTCCTCGAGTCCGCTGGCGACCGCTTCGAAGGGTCGGTCGGCATCCAACTCGCTGCACCGGAAAGCCACGACGTGCCAGCCCTCGGACCGAGCCGCGGCAACGGCTTCGGTCATCAGACGGGTCTTGCCAATTCCGGGCTCGCCCTCGATAACGGTCACGGCGGCGACGCCCGCTCGGACGCGCTCCATCGCCGCCCGGACATGGCGGAACTCTGGGTCCCGACCCACCAACTTGACCGAACTCTCGACTGACACGCTTTTCCCGCACTTCCGTCACTGCCTTCCAACGGCCATTGGATGACAGCCTGGAATCTACGAGAGAACCTCGCTGATAAGGCAACCTCAGTATGTCGAATCAAAGAAATCAGTGATCTCACGGATGCCGAGCACGGCAGAAGTCCGCACGCTGCATCACATGATCAGAATCGCTCTTCGAGACTTGCAGTGGCGCAGTCGACGGGTCGGCATCGCCGTCGTCGGGGCATCCTTGGTGTTGGCTCTCGCCCTTGTCATGTCCGGCCTCTCCGCCGGCTTCGACAATGAATCGGGCCGCACGGTGAAGCTCGCTCGGGCCACGGGTTGGGTGGTCGACGAGGGCGGGACCGGCCCATTCCTCCAGCCCTCGCCCCTCACCCCGGCCAAGGTGGCGGCGATCGTCGACCAGGTCGGCAGTGCGCACGCCGCGCCGATCGTGTTTGGACGTCAGAGCATTCGTCGGGGCAATCGAACGCTGATAGGCGAGCACGAACATGTGAACCTGGTTGGCGCGGTTCCGGGCCGACTTGGGTCACCGAACGTTCGGTCCGGCCGCAACCTCCGCGACGCCACCGACGCCGTGCTCGACACGAGCCTCGGCCTCAAGCCCGGGGCGGAGATCATCCTTGGTACGACCCGCTTCCGCGTCGTCGGCACGGTCGACGGAGCACGCCTTCTCGCCGGCGTGCCGAACGTCTACGTGGGCATCGACAACGCCCGGACGATGACGTTTCGTGGCCAACCGCTCGCCACTGCAGTCGTCGTCGATCGGCCGATCCAGGCACCGCCCGGCACGAAGGTTCTCAGCAACGCCGACGCCAAGCACGACGGACTTCGACCGGTGGTCAATGCGCAAAAGACAATTGCCATGGTTCGCTCGTTGCTCTGGTTCGTGGCTGCACTGATTGTCGGTTCCGTCATGTATCTCTCGGTCCTCGAACGAACGAAGGATGTTGCCGTACTCAAAGGGATGGGCGCGCGGTCTCGTTCGCTGGCGGCCAGCGTGACGATGCAGGCGGCGATTCTCGGTCTCGGAGCATCGATTCTCGGCGTTGGAATTGCGTTGCTGATTGCTCCGCTCTTCCCACTTTCGGCGGAGATCCCTCCGACGGCAGTGGCGACTCTCCCTCTCGTCGCCATCGCCGTGGGGGTGGTCGCCAGCCTTGGTGCCGCCCGACGTTTGTTCTCTATCCAACCTGCCCTTGCCTTCGGGAGCTGACATGACCATCACCGATTCCTCTATCGACCGGGGACCCTCCGTTGTGGCCGGAGGACGCGACGTGCATGTCGTGGACCTTTCGGTTTCCTATGTACGCGGAGCAACTCGGGTCACCCCGGTTTCCGGGTTGACCTTCTACTCGCCGTCATCACGTATCACCGCGCTCGTCGGCCGGTCGGGGTCGGGGAAGACCTCGATCCTCAGCACCATCGCCGGGATGCTCAAGCCGCAAAGCGGCGCCGTGTGGCTCGGCGGCATCGACGTCACCGCGCTCCGCGGCGCCGAACTCGACGCCTACCGACGTCGGCACGTGGGAGTTGTCCACCAGGCATACAACCTGATTCCGAGTCTTACGGCGATGGAGAACGTCAGCGTGCCACTCACCCTGGTTGGGTTGGGACGACGGGAGGCTCGCGGCCGGGCCGGGGCGCTCCTTGAGCGCCTCGGTCTCGGTGACGTCCACCAACGCCGACCCCACGAACTCTCTGGCGGTCAGCAACAGCGCGTCGCCGTGGCCCGAGCTCTTGCTCCCGGACCGTCGGTCATCCTCGCCGACGAACCGACGTCAAACCTCGACGGCTCTTCGGTCGCCGAGGTGCGCGACCTCCTCCGTTCGATCGCCGACGACGGTTGCACCGTGATCCTGTCGACGCACGACGACCGCCTCCTCTCGCTCGTCGACCAAACCATTCACCTCGGCAGCTAACGCCTAGTGTCGGCGGCGTCGGTGTCGGCGCGGGGCGAGGCTGGTGGGTCGTGGAGCGAGATCAGCGACGGTACGGTCATCGTCTTGCGCCGGTGGGAGGACTCGCCAGAACGTGAGTCCGTTCGTGTAACTCAACGACCTGGTCTGCTTGACGACGCCGCCCCCGTCACGCCCGCTCTTGGGCGACGCATTGCCTTCGATGGTGACGACGCGGCCGTCAGGCTGCACGTCGACGACGATGCCGGTGTGTCCGGGGCCACGGTCCCCTTTCACGAAATGAAAGAACACGTCTCCCGGCTTCGGCGTGGAGAACAGTTCGCCTCGCTTGTATGCCTCATCTCGCCCAAACTGGCAGTAGGCGAAGCCCGACACACCCTTCTTGCCGCCGATGTTCATCGGCAGCGGATGCCCGGCATGAGCGAACGTCCACGACACAAACTCGGCACACCAGAACACGCCGTTGGCGCCAAACCATTCGCCATATTCCTGTCGATTGGTCTGCTTCTCTCGTACACCGATCTGGCTCGCCGCCGTTCGCAGCACATCGTTGATCGGGTCCCCGTCGGACGCGATCCCACTGGACAGTTGGTCCGGCCACGGATAGTCGGCGGCGATCCGCGCACTGTAGGTCGGCACCGTTGGCCGAGCGAGCGCCACGCCACCGGGCGCATCCGCGGCGTTGAGTTTGCGGGCTACCCAGCCGACCGAGCCACTGACCCGACGGACTTCCTCGGACAGGACGAACGCCGACGATGCATACCACGACGCTCGCCCACTTCCGAGTCTCCTCCCCGCACCCTCGGCCGTGAGCGCACCACCTTCGAACGCGTTGGACAACTCCAGGAGATGCAGTGGCAGCGCAGCAACACGAGAAGACACGAACCGATCGTGCCCGCACCTGCCCGCCGACGAGAACCTGCGGTGCTCCGACGCGCCGGAGAGTGTGGTCCCAGTCGCTCCAGGAGCGACCCAGGCTTCAATCTTGGCTGTCGGTCAGCGGGTACCGCCCATGTAGATCGGTTCGGCTCGCCACTTCTCAGCCATGTCCTCGTTCTGGATCCGCTCCTGCAGGAGCACGATCCCTTCGAGCAATGCCTCTGGCCGGGGCGGGCAACCGGGAACGTAGACATCGACCGGGATGATCTGATCGACGCCCTTGGTGACCGAATAGCTGTCCCAATACGGACCGCCGCAGTTCGCACACGAACCCATGGAGATCACGTACTTCGGTTCCGGCATCTGGTCATAGAGACGCTTGATCGCCGGAGCCATCTTGTCGGTGACGGTGCCGGAAATGCACA
>JAYSTV010000331.1:0-3104 GCA_043719425.1 Acidimicrobiia bacterium
GTTCGCGGCGGCGTTCGTGTCCGCCATCGTTCTTGCGGTTCGAGGCGCGACCGACGCGTCGGGCGCCCTCATTGTCGTCGCCGCCGGGGCCCGCCTGACCGCCTACATCGGTCTCGCCGCGACGGAGGTCAACACGTGGGGATTCTTCATCCAGGGATCGCAGCGGCTCCTGTGGCTGGAGGAGCTCGTCGAACGTAGGCGCCGCCACGCCGATCAGATGCCACCGTCCAGGCTCCGCGACGGGATCACCCTCAACGACGTGTCGTTCGCCTACCCGGGCGTCGATCAGCCGCTCGTTCTCGAACACGTGAACCTTCGGTTGCCGGCCGGTTGTGTCGTGGCCATCGTCGGCGAGAACGGGGCGGGTAAGTCGACGCTCGTGAAGCTCCTGGCCAAGCTCTACGAACCGACCGCCGGACGCATCCTTGTCGACGACACCGACCTCGGCTCCATCGACGCCGAGGCGTGGAGGCAGCGGATGGCCGGTGCGTTCCAGGACTTCGTCCGCTTCGAACTTCCGGCGCAGGGTTCCATCGGTCTTGGTGATCTTCCTCGGGTCGACGACGCCGTCGCCGTGACCGGAGCCGTGGCCCGCGCGGGCGCCGTCGATGTGATCGAGCGGCTGCCGGACGGCCTCTCGACGCAGCTCGGTCCGAGCTGGCCGGGCGGCGTCGACCTCTCGGGTGGGCAGTGGCAAAAGGTGGCGCTCGCTCGGGGGCTGGTGCGCGAGGACCCGCTCCTCGTCGTGCTCGACGAACCCACGTCGGCGCTCGATGCCGAGACCGAACACGCGCTCTTCGAACGTTTCGCCGAGCAGGCGCGCGTTGCCTCCGACGCCGGGCGAGTCACCGTCCTCGTGTCGCATCGCTTCTCCACGGTCCGCATGGCCGACCTCATCGTCGTGCTCTCGGGAACGAAGGTCGTCGAGGTCGGCAGTCACGACGAACTCCTGGCGCGGGGCGCCACCTACGCCGAGCTCTACGCCATCCAAGCCGCCGCCTACCGCTAACCCTGGCCGGCCGGGCGCGGCGGCTTCTCGTGCTTCCGGTCGCTCGCCGAGCGACTCAACGCACAAGCAGCGGTGAGCGTGATGCGAGAGTGGGGTAGTGACTTTGCTCGGCGACGATCGTTTGGTGTCGGCTTGGACGCCTCGTGGGGGCCGAGTCGGGTTCGTGTGGCTTGGTGCGGCCACGGCGGCGCTCTACCTCGGAGTGGGCATCACGATCCCGACCATCCCGCGGTTCGCCGAACGGTCCTTCGGCGCGAGTGGCGCGGACCTCGGACTCCTTGCGGTGGCCTATACGGTCGGTGCACTGGCGTGTCGGCCGGTGGTCGCGTGGATGGCGCAACGCGTTCGTCAGTCGGGTACCGCGTTGCTCGGTTTGACGATCGTGGCTGCGGCCCTCGTTGTCCATGGCGGCGCGAGGTCGTTGGTGCTGCTGGCCATGGCTCGATGCGTGTTTGCGGTGGGCGAGACCCTCGCCTTTCTGGGGATCACCAACCTGATCACGACGCACGCCGTGGAGGGTCATCAGAGCGAGGCCGCTTCGCACAACTCGGCCGCGCTGTTCGCTGGCATCGGGGTCGGGCCGTTGATCGGCGATCGTCTCAGTCGGGCCGGCTCGTACACGGCGGCGTTTCTTCTCGCCAGTATCTGTGCGGGTCTCGCCGCTCTTTGCGTGCGCGTGGCGCAACGCCACGTGGCTGATCCGCCACTCTCACTTCCACATGCCGTTGACGCAACCGTGCCCCGGTTGCGTCGCCTCGGCCTCCATCGTGGTGGCGTGCGGCCTGGCCTGGTGCTGTCGTGCATCGTCATCGCCCAGGGCACGTGGTCGCTGTTCTTAACGCCGTATGCCGACTCCATCGGTGTCGGTGAGGTGGGCGCACTGTTCTTCGTCTCGAGCATCGTCATCCTCACGCTGCGCATCGTTGGCGCCAGGATCCCCGAACGAGTGGGACTGCGTCGGTCGGCGGCGTTCTCTGTTGTTGGGGTTGGGGCTGGTTTGATCGCGCTCGGCTTGGTTCAGGGTCGCGTCGGCCTCTGGCTCTCCGTGGCGCTCATCTCGCTTGGTATGGCCCAGATGTTTCCGGCCCTGATCGGCATCACCCTCGGTCGGGTGAGCGTCGCCGAGCGTCCGCTGGCGCTCTCGACGTTCGTCATGTTCTTCGAAATCGGTGGCGCGCTCGGCGGCGCCAGCGGCTGGCTCGTCGATCGTCACGGCTATCCGGTGACCTTTGTCGTCGCCGGCCTCGTCGGCTTCGGAGGCCTGGCCGTCCTCGGCACGTCCGCCGCGCCGGGGCCCGTCTAACCGACGCGATCACGGCGCGCACATCGCTGGCTCAGACGCGCAGATCGCACTGCTACGCGCGCACATCAGGCCGAAATCGCGAACCTCGTCGTTGGTTCGGTCGATGTGTGCGGTGTGGGCGGCGATGTGCGCGCGGTGGCGGTGGATGTGCGCGGTGGTTGGGGTGATGTCTGCGGCATCGCCGGACGGCGTCGCTATGCTGTATTGCACTGCGGGACAAGCGTCTCGGAATGTGAGACTGCGAGTATGCGGGTATGTGGATTCTGGTGACGTTGGTGGCGGTGGTGTTTCAGACGACCCGCACGTCGATGCAGCAAAAGCTGCGCGCGCAGTTGTCGATCACCGCCGCGGGCTTCGTCCGGTACTTCTACGGTGCCCCGCTCGCCGTGAGTGCCGTTGCCATTGCCGTCGTGGGCTTCGGCCAACGTCTCAACGCTCCGCCAAGAACGTTCTGGATCACGATCACCGCCGCTGGCATCGCCCAAATCGTCGGCACCGTGGCGCTGATCACCGCATTTGATCGCCGGGACTTCGCCGTCGGCACCGTCTATTCCAAGACCGAGGTGTTGCTGGTCGCCGTCTTCTCGGCGGTTCTACTTCACGAACCGCTCGCCTGGGTCGGTTGGATCGGCGCGGCGATCTGCATGGTCGGTGTGGCGTGGCTGGCGTTGGCTCGACGTCCATCCTCGGCCGCGAGCGCGTCGTTGACCAAGGTCGACGCCGCCCTCGGCTACGGCTTGTTGGCCGGGGCTGGTTTCGCTCTGGCCTCGGTCTGGATCCGGGCTTCGTCGA
>JAYSTV010000332.1:0-3103 GCA_043719425.1 Acidimicrobiia bacterium
TCGATTTTGCGGGCCGTGGAACTTCCGCCCGTTGGTGGCGACACGCTCTTCGCCGACATGAGCGCGGCCTACGACCTCCTTGACGACGACATCAAAGCCCGCATCGACGGGCTCCACGCAGTGCACGACTGGGCCGACACGTTCGGTCGGGGCATGGACCGCGACACGTTCGACGCGCTGCGCCCCGACTTTCCTCCGGTGGCCCATCCGGTGGTGCGGACTCATCCGGAAACCGGTCGCAAGATGCTCTACGTGAACGCCGCGTTCACGCAATCCATCGTCGGTCTCGACCCTGAGGAGAGCGGCGACCTCCTTCGCTTCCTCTACGCGCAGGCGGCGTTCCCGGAAGTGCAGTGCCGGTTCAAATGGACGCCGGGTGCGGTGGCCTTTTGGGACAATCGGTCAACCCAGCACTACGCATCGTCGGACTACCACCCACAGCGACGCGTGATGGAGCGCATCACGATCATTGGAGACCGGCCACGATGAGCGAGCTCACCAACTTCGCTGCGTTGCTCGACGGTGTGAAGCTTCCGTTCCATCCCGACCTCACGATCCCGGAACTTCATCGGGTGGTTCTTCCGCCACCACACGGGACACCGGTCGTCGACGTGCGGTCGGCGGCCCACGATGCCGTGAAGACGCGCCTCGACGGCGTCGTCCGGCCGGGAGCGACCGTGGCCGTGGGGGCCGGAAGTCGCGGGCTCACGGCGCGTGTCGAGATGATCGCTGGCGTGGTTGAGGGACTGCGCTCGGTCGGGGCCAAGCCCTTCGTCGTGCCTGCCATGGGCAGCCACGGGGGAGGCAGCGCCGACGGGCAGCGCGAGGTGCTCTCCGGCTACGGCATCACCGAGGACAGCGTGGGGGCGGAGATCCGAGCGACGATGGAAACCGTCGAAGTCACCCGCACGGCGAACGATGTGCCGATGTATCTCGATGCTCATGCCGCCGGCGCCGACTACATCTTTCCGGTGAACCGGATCAAGCCGCACACGTGCTTCACCGGACCTTTGCAGAGTGGTCTGGCCAAGATGGTCGTAGTCGGTTTCGGCAAACAGCCCGGTGCCGCCCAAATCCACGCCCGTGGTCCCGAGACAATGCGGGAAATGATCATCGAAGGGATCGCCGCACATCGCGAAACCGGACGTCTCCTCGGTGGCCTCGCGTCGATCGAGAACGGCGCCGGCGATGTCGTGGTCCTTGAGGCGCTGCTCGGTTCTGAGATCGGTGCCGCCCGCGAGATTGCCCTTACCGACATCGCTCGTACCCACGTGAGCCGCCTGCCGTTCGAACGGATCGACGTGCTCATCATCGAGGCGATCGGCAAGGACATCAGCGGGGTGATGATCGATCCGAACGTGAGCGGCCGCTACTGGGTCAACGGGCTCGAAGGTGAACCGACCACCGCCACGATTGTGGTTCTCGGGTTGACCGATGTAAGCCACGGCAATGCGTTGGGGATCGGACTCGCCGACTTCATCACGACCGAGGTCGCGGCCAAGGTCGACTGGCAGAAGACCTACGTGAACTGCTTCACCGCTGGACCGGCCGGAGTGCGTCGGTCGCGTATGCCGATGGCGCTACCGACGGCCGACGATGCCATCAAGGCGGCGCTGTCGATGTGCGGCCGCCCGGTCCACGAGGCGAAGCGCGTGGTGCGTATCCGCTCAACGCTGCACCTCGGGGAAATGTGGATCAGCGACGCGTTGCTCGCCGAACTGCCGTCCGGGGTGGCCCGTGGCTGACGCCGCCGCGGCTGACGCCGCCGCCCCGGAGATCACGTTCGCCGATGTGCTCGACGCGCAGTCGCGCCTTGCGGGGATCCTCCGTCGCACGCCCACTCGTCTGGCTGACTCTGTCAGTCGCGCCCTGGGTCGGTCGGTGTATCTCAAGCCCGAGCATCTCCAACGGGCGGGTTCGTTCAAAATTCGCGGCGCCTACAACCGGATCGGCCGGCTCCCCGCGGGCGTCGATGTGGTGGCGGCGTCGGCGGGGAACCATGCGCAGGGAGTGGCGCTGGCCTCGTCGCTTACCGGCCGTCGTTCGGTGATCTTCATGCCCGACTCCGCCTCGCTGCCGAAGCTCAAAGCGACGGAGGGCTACGGCGCCAAGGTCATCATCGGCGGCCCGACGCTCGACGACTGTCTCGTGCTCGCCCGTGAACATGCCGTCGCCACGGGAGCGGTCTTTGTGCCCCCGTTCAACGATCCGTTCATCATCGCCGGACAGGCGACGGTGGGCCTCGAGATCGCCGACGAATACGCCGAGGGTGCGTCGGCGGCAACGGCACCGGTGGTGTTGATTCCGGTCGGCGGCGGGGGACTGGTGGCGGGAGCGGCATTTGCGTTGCGTGCGCGCATGCCGCACGCCTCGATCATCGGCGTCGAAGCCGAAGGCGCCGCATCGATGCGACGATCGCTCGACGTGGGCCATGTGGTCACGCTCGATGCCACGTCGACCATGGCCGACGGCATCGCGCTCCGAGCTCCCGGCGACATCACGTTCGCCATGACCCGCGAGCTCGTCGACGACGTGATCACGGTGACGGAGGACGAGATTGCCGAGGCTGTGCTCTTCCTCATGGAACGGGCCAAGGCGGTGGTCGAACCGTCGGGCGCCGTTGGGCTGGCGGCGTTGTTGGCCGGTCGGGTGGCCGGCACCGAACCGGCCGTTGTGGTGTTGTCCGGCGGCAACGTGGACCCGATGCTGCTCACATCGATTGTCACCCGTGGACTATCTGCTGCCGGACGGTATCTACGCTTACGAATCATATTTCGCGATCGCCCCGGATCGCTCGCCGCGCTGACCGCAGTAGTGGCCCGTCTCGGACTGAATGTGCTCGACGTGGAGCACCACCGCACCGGCGTGCAGATCGGCGTCGATCAGGTCGAAGTCCTCATGGTGGTGGAGACCCGCAATCCCGAGCACCGCAACAACGTGATCGATACTCTGCGCGCAGAGGGTTTCGAAGCCACCCTGCTATGAAACGACTGATGGTGCTGGTGCTGGTGATCGTGGGACTGGGCCTGATCGCTGGTCCGGTCGGGGCTGGGACGCGCGCGCCGTCATCCAAGGAAGCACTGCGGTTCATGCTCGTGCACGG
>JAYSTV010000333.1:0-3087 GCA_043719425.1 Acidimicrobiia bacterium
ATGAACACGTAGCCCACGGCCTGGATCGTGGCTAAGAACATCGTGAGATAGCGGGTCCACTGGGTGATCTTCTTCTGGCCGGTGGCGCCATCTTTTGACCACTGCTCAAGACGCGGAATGACCACGGTCAGGAGCTGAATGATGATCGACGACGTGATGTACGGCATGATGCCGAGGACGAAGATCGAGAACTGGGTGAGGGCGCCACCGGAGAACAGGTTCAAGAACCCGAGCACACCGTTTTGCGCGGACTCCTGCTTCAACAGCCGGAGCTGTTCCACGTCGATACCCGGCACCGGCACGTGGGTGCCCAGGCGGAACAGCGCAATCACGGCGATGGTGAAGAGGATCTTCCCCCGGAGCTCCGGAACCCGGAACATGTTCTTCAGTGTCGACACGAGCTGTTTGCTTCCTTTGGTGACAACTTCACTACGGGACAACCGCCGGTACCCGAAGGCAGCCGGCGGTTGGCACGAGAGCGGTTGGTGGAATCTCTGGCGATGGACGTCAGATCAGATGGACGAAGGCCATCGGACGGCGACGACTACCGGTTGGCGAACTGGTTTCCCTGAGCCGCCGGCCGAACACCGAAGGGCTTGGAGAGGAGTTCCACCGTACCGCCTGCGCCGGTGATCGCGGTGGTAGCCGACGCCGAGAAGGCGTGGGCCTTGACGACGGCCTTACCGGTGAGCTCGCCACGTCCGAGGACTTTGACGAGCACACCCTTGTGGATGAGACCCGACTCGTAGAGCAACTCGGGGGTGATCTCGGCGTGTCCGGCGTCGATAACGGCCTGGATGGTGTCGAGGTTCACGGCGTAGTACTCCACCCGGAACGGGTTATTGAAGCCACGAAGCTTCGGGATACGACGATGCAGAGGAGTCTGGCCGCCTTCCATACCTGGCTTCACGTTACGGCGAGCCTTCTGGCCCTTGGTGCCACGGCCGGCTGTCTTGCCGCCCTTGCCACCGATACCGCGACCGACGCGCTTGCGGCGATGCGACGAGCCCGGGGCAGGCTGGAGATCATGGATCTTGATGGTCATGACAGGCCTCCTTCGATGAGGAAACGGAGTGATGGGCTACCAGCAAACAGAGTCATGGCTTTACGCGTCCTTCTCTGTGTCCGCCAGGAACTCGACCTTGATCAGGTACGGAACCCGGGCGATCATGCCGCGAATCTCGGGACGATCCGGAAGGGTGTTGGTGGCGCCGATCTTGCGAAGACCGAGGGCACGCATGGTGCCGCGGTGCTTCGGGATCACGCCGATCGTGGAGCGAACCTGGGTGACCTTGATTTCCGGCATTAGTGACTCGCCTCCGCGCCCATCTTGGCCAGGCGCTGCGTCTCGCGGTAGGCCCGGAGCACACCGCCAGGCGTGACTTCCTCGGCCGAGAGACCACGACGCTCAGCGACCTGATCGGGGCTGAACAGCGATTGCAGACCCTGGATCGTGGCCTGGGCCACGTTGATCCGGTTCGACGAACCGAGCGACTTGGCGAGCACGTCGTGCACGCCAGCAGCCTCGAGAACGATACGAGCAGCGCCACCGGCGACGACGCCCGTACCGGGAGCAGCCGGCTTGAGCAGGACCCGACCAGCGCCCTTTTCCCCGATGATGAGGTGGGTGATGGTGGAACCGGCCAGCGGCACGTTGAACAGGTTGCGCTTGGCTTCTTCGACACCCTTGGCAATGGCGGCCGGAACTTCTTTGGCCTTGCCGTAGCCGAGGCCGACTCGACCCTTGCCATCGCCCACGACGACAAGCGCGGTGAAGCTAAAGCGACGACCACCCTTGACGACCTTGGCGACTCGGTTGATATGGATGACGCGCTCTTCGAGGTTCGGATCCCCGGTGCGGCTCTGCGGCTCGCGATCGCGTTCGCGTTCTCCGGCCATGTCAGATCCCTCCCTCAGTGGTACGGACGCTCAGGCGACGATTCAGCGCAGCCATCTCAGAACTCCAGTCCTGCTGCGCGAGCAGCTTCGGCGACCGCAGCAATGCGACCGTGATAGATGAATCCACCGCGGTCGAAAACGACCTTGGAGACGCCGGCGGATTTGGCGCGACCTGCGATCAGCGAACCGACCTTGGCCGATGCACCCTTGTTTCCTGTGGCGCCGTCGCCCTTGATCGCCGCTTCGTGCGACGAGGCGGCAGCCAGCGTGACACCGGTGGTGTCATCGATGATCTGGGCGACGATGTGCTTGTTGGAACGGAACACCGCCAGGCGGGGCCGATCGGTCGAGCCGTGCACCTTCTTGCGGGCACGGGCGTGGCGACGAATACGCGCCTGCTGCTTCTTCTGCGTTTGCGTGGGCATGTGCGAACTCGCTTCGTTACTTCTTGGCGGCCTTGCCCGCCTTGCGGCGGACAATCTCACCGGCGTAGCGGACGCCCTTGCCCTTGTAGGGCTCAGGCTTTCTGATCTTGCGGATGTTGGCGGCGACCTGGCCGACCAACTCCTTGTCGGTGCCCTTGATGACCACGCGGGTGGCGGCCGGGACTTCGAACTCGATGCCTTCGGGGGCCTCGACGAAAACCGGGTGGCTGAAGCCGAGCGCAAGTTCCAGCTTCTTCGGACCCTGAGCGGCGGCACGATAGCCAACCCCGATGATCTCCAATTCCTTGGAGAACCCGGTCGACACACCCGTGACCATGTTGGACACGAGCGTGCGAGTCAGACCGTGCAGCGCTTTCGACGAACGCTCCTCGTTGGCGCGCTCCACGACGAGCGTGGTTCCGTCTTCACGGACGCTGATGTCGGCCGGGATCGTGCGGGCGAGAACGCCCTTGGCCCCCTTGACCGAAATCTGATCGCCAGCGATCGTGATCGTGACGCCGCCGGGAACGACGATTGGAGCTTTACCAATACGGGACATGGCTACCTCACCACACGTAACAGAGGACTTCGCCGCCAATGCGACGCTTGTGCGCCTCACGGTCGGTCAGGAGCCCCTGGCTGGTTGATAGGACAGCGACGCCGAGGCCACCAAGGACGCGCGGCAGAGTGTCGGCCGGCTTGTAGACGCGCAGGCCGGGCTTGCTCACTCGCTGGATGCCGGAGATCGTCCGGACCCGTGAGT
>JAYSTV010000334.1:0-3080 GCA_043719425.1 Acidimicrobiia bacterium
CGTTCTTTTCCCATCGGGTGCGTGGGGACCGTGAACGTCAAGCGATGCTGGCCTGGAGGCACGCATGACCGATAGCTCCAATCTCGCCTTCCCCGACGCCAGCCTCGTTGACCGCATCCGAGCGAGCTTGGCCACCGTTGAGGGGGCCATATCGGACGTTGGCCGACGCCGTGACGAGGTCACGATCGTCGCCGTGACCAAAGGCTGCGGACCCGATCGAGTGGTCGCCGCCCGGGCCGCTGGCCTCACGCTGTTCGGGGAGAACTACGCCGATGAGCTGGTCGACAAGGCCGAACGCATGGCGGGCATGGCTGGCGCGGCTGGCATGCCCCCCGTGCAGTGGACGTTTCAGGGCCGGCTGCAATCGAACAAGATCAAGCGTCTCGCCCCCCACGTGTCCCTGTGGCAGACCGTGTCGTCGGCCGAGCAGGCCACGGCGCTAGCCAAACGGGTCCCTGGCGCGGCGGCGCTGGTCCAGGTCAACCTGACTGGACGGGTCGAGCAGGGTGGGGCCGAGTGGTCGGACGTCGAGCGCATCGTCGGACATGGTGGAGAGGCCGGGCTCGACGTGTGTGGCCTCATGGGCATCGGGCCTGACACCGAAGACTCATCGATTCGTCGGTCGGTCTTTGCCCGATTGGCGAGCGAGGCCGAGCGCCTCGGCCTGCCGACAATCTCGATGGGTATGTCGGGTGACTATGTCGAGGCGTTGGCCGCGGGCTCCACGATGATCCGACTCGGGAGCGTGCTGTTTGGGGCGCGCCGGGCCGTGAGTCTTTCCTGACCAGCGGAGAACCCCGGACCAGGGCGACGGGGCGGTAGCATGTCGCCTGATTCGTCGGATGCGCCGACCGGAGGATGCATGGCAGGGTTTTTCAGCAAAGCTATGGACTATCTGGGTCTGAGCGATAACGACGCGTATGGCGAGTACGAGCCCTACGAGGACCAGGCGCCGCCCGCGCCGGTTCGTCGACCGCCTGAACGCGCCGGGTACGGCTTTGACCAACCCAACGTTCGCGCCGTTCCCGTGGTGCCGGTGGAGTCTGGCGTCGGCATGGTCACGCCGCAGGCGCGACCGGCTCCGAGCAACGGCAGTGGCTCCGTCCGCCCCCTTCCGGGGGGATCGCCGGCCAAAGTCCATGCCGTCACGCCCAGTTCTTTCGCCGACGCACAGGAAATTGGCGAGCGCTTCCGTGCCGCCCAGCCCGTCATCGTGAATCTCGGCGAAGTCGATCGAGAGGTCAAGCGTCGCCTCATCGATTTCGCCGCCGGCCTCACCTTTGGGCTGAACGGGTCGATGGATCGGGTGTCCGACGTGGTGTATATGCTCACGCCGCGAGACATCCCTCAACCGATTCTCGACGATCGTCATCGCCCAACCGGCGCCTGACGCTTCCGACGAACGACCTCACCGATGAGCCTCTCGGCTGACAAGCTTCGCAAAGTCGAATTCCGCGAGGGCTGGCGGGGCTATAGCCCCGTCGATGTCGATGTCTTTCTCGAAGAAGTCGCCGCCGGGGTCGACGAGTTGCACGCAGATTTGGCCGAATCGCGGGCCCGAGCCGAACGGGCGGAGGCCCGAATCGCGGCATCCGGAGCGAGCCCCGAAACCGACGAAACGGTCCGTCGCACGCTGACCCTGGCTCAGCGGGCCGCTGATCTCGTGGTTGGAGAATCCAAGGCGGTAGCCGAGCGGATACTGGCCGAGGCCCGCAGCCAAGCGGCCAAGATCGCCGCCGATGCCGAGCTCGCCGCCGTCGCCGCCCGGGAAACGGCGGAACGCCAGGCCAAGACCGCGATCGACGCTCGTCAGAAGGCCGTCGACATGGATCACGAGCGAGCGATGTCCGCGCTGATCGCTCAGCGAGAGACATTGGCCGCCGACGTGGAGACTCGCCGTCGTGAGCTCGACGATGTCCGTTCCCTGGCGTCGGCCACACGCGATCGTCTTCGAGCGGCGCTCACCGATCATCTCGCTCGGCTCGACCATCTTGAGACCATCGAGATCGCGACAACGCTCGAACCGGTTCTGAGTACCTGACCCCGTTTCCCACACGAGAGCTCCAGGCGGCGCGAAGGTCAACCGTCGAACGACGGCGAGCCCCATGTCACGTTGTCGCGTTTTCGTGCTGATTGGCGCGGCGGCGGCGAACCGAAGAAGTAGTGTGCGCCGTCCTCTCGGGGACCTTGCGTTGTACTCACCGGAGGAAGAGGAGCTCATCGTGGCCAAAGCGTCGAAGTCTGTTCCCGCTGCGCTCCCGCGTCAAGGGTCGATCAAGGCGGTAGCGAAACCTTCGCCGAAGGCGGCCGCCACGAAGACCCCGGTCAAGTCGCCGGCGAAAGCGCCGGTCAAAGCGACGAAAGCGCCGGTCAAAGCGACGAAAGCCGTCTCCGCAAAGAAGGCAGTCCCCGCTACGAAGGTTCCCACCAAGGTGCCGTCCCCCAAAATCCAGTCGAAGAAATCGGGACCGGTCAGCATGCCCAAGCCGACTCCCAAGCCGACCGCCAAGGTCCCAGCCAAAGCGGCGCCGGCGAAAGCGAAACCCGCAGCTACAACATCCGTTCGTGCAACCAAAACTCCCCCCACCCGTTTGGCGGCAAAGGTACCTGTGAAGACGACTCCCCCCACACTCGCCAAGACGCCCGCGAAAGCTCCGGTCGCAGCTAAGGCCGCTCCGGTGAAGCCGGCCCCCGCGAAGGCTGCGCCGGCGAAGGTTGCCGCGGCGAAGGTTGCGCCTGCGAAGGCTGCCCCGGCGAAGGTTGCGCCTGCGAAGGCTGCGCCTGCGAAGGCTGCCCCGGCGAAGGTGCCGGCGAAGGCAGCCGCTAAGCCCGTTGCCGCTAAGCCCGTTGCCGCCAAGCCCGCAGCACCGGCGAAGGCCCCAGCGTCCCCAGCTGAGCCAATCAAGGCCACTGCGACCAAGGCTGCCCCGGTGAAAGCTCCGCCAAAGGCAGTCGCTGCGTCCGCCGAGGGAAAGCCCGTTGCCACCACGGCCCCGGCCAAGGCGACGGTGCCCAAGGCAGCCAAACCGGCCCCGGAAAAGCGCATCGAAGCCAAACCCGAGGTTGTCGCCGAGGCGGCG
>JAYSTV010000335.1:0-7469 GCA_043719425.1 Acidimicrobiia bacterium
GCCCGCCGCGTCCAGCACCACCAAGGAAGTGAGCGTGGCGGGGCCCCAGCCCAAGGCTGTCGCTGCTGCGGTGACTGCGAGCGCCACGCCGGTAGCCACGTTGCTCGGGGCCAAACTCGGGCGCCCGAGCTGTCCCCCGGTGGAGAAGGCCCGGGTTGGATTGACCCTGCAGTGCACGGTGGCGTTCGACAAGAGCCCAATCGCCTGGTTAGTGACGCTTCGTGCCAACAGCGTGCTTGAAGCCGCCCCCACGTTCCCGGTGGTCAGTCGTCGGCAGGCGGAGCTCGTGGCCGGCACCGGCAGTACCTGTCAGATGGCTCCGTTTGCGGGGATTCCCGTCGGCGCCACGGTCACCTGCGCGGCGAGGAAGGCCACCACGACCCTCACCGTTGCTGCCGACGGGTCACTGCGACGATAGGCCGGGTTCATCCTTGCGGATGATCCGCCCGACCAAACCTTTCTGCGACACTGCTCCGGTGGTTTCTCTATCGGTGCGCTCGCCACGTTTTCGGTCAGAGGGATGGGCCTTCGGAGCACTCGCTGCAGGCTTGACCCTGACCGTGTTCGCGTCGTCGTTCAACGACTACGTTGCCGACACCACATCGACCGCTCGACTGTTCGCGCGGGTCGTGGTGCCACTCGCAATGGGGCCGCTCGTGTTTGGGGCGCGAGCGCGGCCGCTGGTGAGTTTCGTTCTGCTCGGTTTGCTCTGCCTCGGCGTCGGATGGTTCGCACCCTTCCTGTACTCGGTGCAGCTCAGTTTCATCGTGGTGCTGTTCTTTGTGGCGTGGCGGACCTCATTTTCCCTGTGGATCACCGGCATCGTTGGCGCGCTCGTGCAAGTCGGGATGTTCTGGTTGAAAGAGATCAAACTCGACCGGCCGATGCAGTCAGGAATCGTGTTCGATGCTGTGGTGACCGCAGCGCTCGCCGTCGGTTGTGGCGCCCAAACCCGACGTTTGCGCGTGGCCAACGAACGACTGACCGAACTCGCCGTTGTGGATCGACGCAATGCGGTCATCAACGAGCGCCGCCGCATCGCCAACGAGCTGCACGATGTCGCCGCCCACCACCTGAGCGCGGTGATCGTCAAGAACAAGCTGGCGATGCGTCTCGACACCACAGATGAGCTTCGCCACGCGAACGCGTTTGCCACCGAGTCGGCATCGACCGCGCTGGGGTCGATGCGCCAACTCGTAGGTGTACTGAGCGATGCCGATGATGCCGCTCCACTCGGGCCGCAGCCGGGTCTCGGCGAGGTCACCACGATGACTAGTCGGCTCGGCGCCGCAGGCCTGTCTGTGGAGGTGTCCCCCATGCCGACCGGTCCGGTCGATCGACAGGTGGAGTTGGCGGTGTTCCGTATCGTGCAGGAGGCCCTCACGAACGTGCTGCGTCATCGTGGCCCGGGTCGGGCGTGGGTGAGCATCACGTCGGTCGGTCGCGCTCTGCACGTGACCATTGACGACGACGGGCAACCACCTCAGCCTTCGCCAACCCGCGGCCACGGATTGATCGGCATGGAAGAACGAGCTCGGGCATGTGGCGGACGGTTTGGCATCGAGACATCACCTCGCGGCGGTTGGCGAATCGCCGCCGTTCTTCCCGTGCTTGAGTCCGTATGAGCACAGACATTCCCGCCATATCGATACGCGTTCTCATCGCCGATGACGACGCCTCGATCCGCACCGACCTCCGACGTCTCCTCGAGCTTGAAGCTGACATCGAGGTCGTCGCCACTTCGCACGATGGGAGCCACGCCGTCGATCAGGCCCGCCAGTTGAATCCCGATGTGGTGGTGATGGACGTCCGCATGCCCGAACTCGACGGCATCGCGGCCACGCGGGCCATCCTCACGAACAACAAGCACTGTCGAGTGTTGATCCTCACCACGTTCGACCTCGACGAATACGTCGTCGGCGCCATTCACGCCGGCGCCGCTGGATTCCTCCTCAAAGAGCAAGCCCCTGACGTGCTAGCCGACGCAATCCGCACGGTACATCGCGGTGACGCGGTACTCGCTCCCGGGGCCACGGCCCGGCTCTTTGCCGAACTCGCGAGTCCCACTCGCCACGAGCCCCCCAATCTCGACTTCCTCACCAGACGTGAACAGGAAATCCTTGGCCATGTGGCCACCGGCATGAGCAACGAAGAGATCGCCGCATCGCTCGTGGTTTCCCTCGCCACCGTGAAGACCCACGTGAGCAACCTCCTCACCAAGCTCGACCTCACCAACCGCGTGCAGGTCGTCGCTTGGGCCTACGAGCAAGGCGTCGTTCCAACCGCGAGGCAACGCTAAGCGCGCCTAGGACTTCGGCAACACAAAGGGGATCGAGCGAAGGCGCTGCCCTGATGCTGCGAACACAGCGTTCCCGACGGCCGTGGCGACCGGACCGATGCCGGGCTCGCCGAGGCCAGCCGGGAGGTCGCCCGTGCCCATGAGGTGCACGTCGATCGGCGGTGCATCGTCCGGGCCGAGGATGCGGTACTCGTCGAAGTTGGCAGGCACGGCCATCCCATCGCGGAACGAGACCCGCTCGTGCAACGCCGAGCTCAAGCCCATCATCACGGCGCCGGCGATTTGCAGCCTGGCGCCGGCCGGATTGATCACGAGGCCAGGGTCGGCGCACACGTGGACCTCGCGCACCATGATTCGTCCGTCGACCACCTCGACCCGCACCACGGTGGCGACAAACGTTCCGGCCATGACCGAGCAGGCCACACCACGACCCTGACCGGGGCGCAGTTTCGCTTTCCATTCCGAACGACGGCCGACCTCCTCAAGCAGTGGCCGAAACTTGGCTCGCGGTCCGGCTTTCGGAAGGTGATCGAGTCGGAACTCCAATGGATCGCGTTTTGCCGCGTGGGCGAGTTCGTCCATGAACGTCTCGACGGCAAACGCGTTCGGCAGCAAACCGACTCCACGCCAGATGCCAGTCGGAACTTCGACGTCGGCTATCCGAGACGTCACGCAATAGTGATCAATCGCATAGGGCAACACCTGACCTGTGAGACCACCCGGATCGAACTGGAGAATGTCGAAGGCGATCCCCGGAACGCCACTCGTAACGGGGCCCGAGTGACTGCGCTGATCGATTGCCACAATGCGCCCGTCAGGGCCAACCGTTCCGCGCAGCTTGGCCAAGGTTGGAGGACGGAAAGGGCCGTAACGCATGTCTTGTTCTCGCGTCCATCCGAGGTGGACAGGCCTTCCGACGGCCTCCGAGAGTCGGGTGGCGTCAGCGGCGGCGTGGACGAAGAACTTGCGGCCGAACCCACCACCTAAGTACGTCGGATGGACCTTGACCGGACGCTTGCTCTTCAGCACTCCGGCGACCTCGCTGGCAACGGCATCGGGTTGTTGCGTCGACGCCCACACTTCGACCCAGTCGGCTGTGACACTGGCCAGCGCCGCAATGGGTTCGAGGTGCGCGTGAGCCGCCGCCGCCGTTCGATACTCGGCCGTGATGACCTCTCCACTCCTCAACGCCAAGCCGGCGTTGCCATGTTCGTGAACGACCGCACCGCCATCCTGTTGGAGTTCCGCTTCGATGTCGGCATCGCCAACGGTGGTACCTCCCGTCCACGTGAGATCGAGCGCCTCGGCGGCCGCGTGAGCCTGCGCCCGAGTCTGGGCAACGACCCCGGCGAAGCCCGCCTTGATGTCGATCACGATCTTCAACACCCCCGGCATCGACTTCACCGACGAGTCGTTGGCGGCGGTGAGCTTGGCGCCGTAGCGCGGTGGATGGGCCACGGCCCCGAACGCCATGTCGGGCAGACGGGCGTCATAGCCGTACACAGCCGTGCCCCGCAGTTTGGCGTCGGCATCCACACGAGCGAAATCGGTTCCGATCTTGGTGAAGTCCTTCGGTTCCTTAAGTGGGGGTTTGCCGGTCGGTTTCGGCCATGTCGTGGGCGAGCCCTTCTTGGCCGCGACGATCTCGCCGTAAAGCAATCGTCGAGTGTCGTCGCGGCGGTCGACCACCGCCCCGTTGCGAGCGATCACGTTGTCGCGCGACACCGCCAATTGCTTAGCTCCTTCGAGGAGCAGGATCTCGCGCAACATGGCCGCCGACGAACGCAACGGACCAAAGGCCCCAACCACGGAACGACTCGCAGCTGTGGCCGTCATCGCCCCGAAACCGCGGCTCGTTGTGCCTTTGCCGGTCACGCTGGGAACGGCACGAACAACGATCTGATCTGAGTCCAGTTCGAGTTCTTCAGCCGCCATTTGCGCCAAGGCGGTGTGGACGCCCTGACCCATTTCGACGTTCGGTGAATACAATACGACCGGGCCGTGTACCGGAACCTCGAACCACATGTCGACCTTGGCCGCGCCTGTGGAGGTGGCATCGGTTTCATACTCGCCGTTGGTGAAGTACTCGCCGACCTTGCGACGGGCGAAGCCCTTTCCGAAGTACCCGGTGAACACGAGCGCGCCGGTCGCCGACGTGGCGATCAGAAAGCTCCGTCGATGCACAAGCTTGTTCAGTCCATGTCGCTGCGCCTGCGCCTCACGTCGGGCGGCCTTCTTCCGACGTCGTTTCGAGGGCGCAATGACGGGCTGCTCGTTCATCGCGCGGACGCTCCGAGCTCAACGGCGCGGGCGATCGCTTTGCGAATCTGGTTGTAGCCACCACATCGACACAAGTTCTCGGCAATGGCCGCCTCGATCTCCAATGGAGTCGGGTTCGGAGATTTCGCCAGCAGATCGATCGCCGTCATGACATGTCCGGGCAGGCACCACATGCACTGCAACGGAATATCGACGAACGCTTGCTGCACGGGGGAAAGCACGGCGTCCGGAGCGACGAGTCCTTCGATCGTGACGACCGGACTGGCGCCAACATCGGCCGTCGTGACCTGGCACGAGCGTGTCGGTGCGGTGTCGACCATCACCATGCACGACCCGCACGAGCCGATGCCGCAGCCGTAGTGACTGCCCGTGAGTCCGAGTTCGTCACGCAGCGCCCACAGCAGCGGCCCGTCGCGATAGGCGTCGTTCACCGGACGGCGTTCGTCATTTACAAGAAGTTCCACGCCGATGACGATGACGGAACCTCCCAGTCATGACTTCAGCCGAAAGGTTGAATTCCTACTGTTCTCACTGTTCTTGGTGAGTTGGGTGCCGTCAATGGCTCAAAAGAGCCGGAGCACGTTCGACGGACGGTCACGCAGTTCGTCGTAGTCGACCTCGACCCAGGCAATGCCTCGGTCGGTGGCAAGGACCTTGGCCTGGGGTTTGATCTCCTGGGCCACAAACATGCCTCGGACCGGAGCCAGCATCGGATCACGGTTCAAGAACTCGACGTACCGGGTGAGTTGCTCCACGCCGTCGATCTCGCCGCGACGCTTGATCTCGACGGCGACCGTGACGCCGTTGGCGTCCTTGCACAGCAAATCCACGGGTCCGACCTCGGTCGGATATTCGCGCCGGACCAAGGTGAGACCGGGCGCCAACATATCGGTACGTTCACTGAGCAATACCTGCAACTCAGCCTCAACGCCCTCCTTCTGGAGCCCAGGGTCGATGCCGAGATCGTGCCCGGTGTCGGAATGGATCTCGTGGAGCGTGATGTTCAGCGCCTCACCCTTGGGGTTGGCCACGACCCACTGCCCCGACCGTCCATCGGCCGCCATGGTTTCCCGAACGGTATTCGGCGCATTCATCCAGTTGAGCGGCTTGTACGCGCCACCGTCGGAGTGGATGGCCACACAACCGTCGGCCTTGACCATGATCAGGCGGGTGTGCTCGGGCAGAGTCGCCACCAGGCGGCCTTCGTAGACCACGGTGCAACGGGCCACAACGATACGCACGCTTACGACCAGCTTCCGGCCGCGTCGACCTTGACGATCCCCGAACCGAACGCCATGCGCACTCGATCGCGTTCGGCGTCGAAGCGCGCGTTCACGTTGGGCATGAGCTGGTTGTGCGGGTACCGGGCGTATTCGGTGCGCCCGGCCGGGCAACGGACGCCGTTGCCGTAGGCCATCACGTCGACATCCCACGGAACCACGTCGGCCCACGTGTCGGCGTTGGAATAGACCTCCAAGAACAACGGTGCCCGCGGTTCTATGCGCGCTGGTGTTCCCGGCGTGCGGCGGGGAAAGCGCATCGCTCCGATCCACGTCGGTTCGCCGACCGGATCGGGCCGGGAACCGCCGGGAACCGACGCCGCAAGTCTGGTGAACGACAGATCGAACCAATCGAACTCACGGCCGCCGACCACGTCGAGTTCGGCCCGAACCAACGAAGCCCGATAGTCACCGACCGTCCAGTCGACGTTGCGCCGCACACCAACGAAGTGTCCTTCGTGCGTACCGAGTTGAAAGAAGCCATCGTCGGCCACCCGGATGTCAGCGGCGTCGAAGGACCACCAGGTGGAGAAGATCAGACCCTTGCCGGTGCCCTCGCCGGAATCGGGATGTTGGATGTCGGTCTGCAGGCCGAAATAGAACTGCGAACCGTCGATGGCCCCGGAGAATGGAGCGAGATACTCGCCCACGCTCGTGCCCGGGTCGGTGTGGATCGTGAGGTCGAATTCGAGGGCATCAAGCGGGGCCGCAAATTCCCAGTGCACATACAATGCGTGGCACGGCATGTCGATCTCTTGCGCTAGAGGATCCGACGGGCCACCGCCTCCGAAGAGCCCAGCAATTCGAGACGCGAGACCCATGGCTATCCCTTCGTCGATTCCATCTCGGAACCCGATGAGGCAACGAGCCCCTCGGCCACCGTGAAGCGGCGCTCGTAGATGGCCTTGCCAGCAACGGCTCCGAGCAGCCCACGACCATCGATCGCCGAACGAAGCCGACTGAGCGCCACGAGATCGGCACGCGAGGCCACCCCACCACTGGCGATGATTCCCAGCGGCGATTCGTTGAGCGCCCGCCCGAGTCCTACGAGATCCGGTCCGGTCAGCATTCCGTCTCGACCGATCTCGGTGATGATGGCCGCCGCGACACCGCAGTCAGCAAAGCGGCCGAGGAGCCCGAACAACTCCACGCCTGTTCCTGCGGTCCAACCGTGCGCGGCCACTTCATACGAACCGTTTTTCAGGAGACGGGCATCGAGCCCAACCGCAACGTGACCGGGGCGCGTCGGCGCGACTGACGCCACGAAATCCGGGTCTTGGACCGCGCGAGTTCCGACGACAACGCGGGCCACGCCGGTATCAAGCAGCTCGTCGATGTCGTGCTCAGTCCGCACGCCGCCACCCGTCTGCACACTGACATTCAGCGCGCCTACTTCCTTGGCGATCGCGGCAATGACGCCACGGTTTGTGGCCGAACCGGTCCGAGCAGCATCAAGATCAACCACGTGAATCCACGTGGCTCCGGCCTCGGCGAACGAACGAGCCATGGCGACCGGATCGTCGCCGTAGACGGTCTCATCGGCGTACTCCCCCTGGCGCAGGCGAACGCAAAGTCCACCGCGAAGATCGATGGCGGGATAGAGGTCCATC
>JAYSTV010000336.1:0-7466 GCA_043719425.1 Acidimicrobiia bacterium
TAGAGGAGAACGGCCACATCTCCGGTGGGCAGTTCGACCTCCGATTCCCGTGAGCGAAGGCGAGGATCAACGATCGTTGGATCGGTGAGGGTCAACGATGCCCCCGAGTCCTCCTGCACGTGGGCCCGCTCGGCGACGGTGGAGGCGTCGTTGACCGGCACAGCCACCCCTCCGGCGGCACACACGGCAAGGCAACCGAGCATCAGCGCCGGGCCGTTGGGGAACTCCACGAGGACCCGATCACCGACCTCGATCCGGGGACGGATATGTCCTGCCGCGCGTTCAACCGCTCCAGCAATTTCATTCGCCGACCACGACGGGCCACCGGGCACGGCGACCAGGATGCGGTCGCCGTGGGCATCGGCGCTCCGATGCGCCAGGGTGGCAAGCGTGACCGAATCGTCGGACAGGGCCAGACGGGCCCGGGCCCGCAATCGATCCGTGAACCCCATGACGGATGAGACGTTAGGTGAGCGAGGCGGGAATAACCCTCGTCCTTGCGTGGTTGAGACGAAAACATTCCTGAAGGGGAGTATCCCGCGAGGCCCATCGTCATCACGATCTCAAAAGGGTCCGGTGCGGCCAGCCCAACTGTTGTGGGCGGAGAGACCTTCCGGTGAGACCTGCCGTTTTCGTTTCTCCTGGAGAGTTCCCCTCATGTTGCTTGCCGCCTCCGAATCCAAGGCCGACTTTGTCGACCTCGACGTTCCGTTGTGGGCGTGGATCGCCCTCGTGGCCGTACTCGCTCTGATGCTGGCCATCGACCTGTTTCGCCATCGCGACGATCACGAGCCCAGTCCCAAAGAGGCTCTTCGCGAGTCGCTCGCCTGGGTGGCCTGCGGCCTGAGCTTCGGCGGCGTGATGCTGGCGACCTTTGGCGGCGGCGCTTTCGGTGAATACATGTCGGGCTACGTGATTGAGAAAGCCCTCAGCGTGGACAACGTGTTCGTCTGGTCGATGCTGTTTACGGCCATGGCCGTGCCGTTGAAGTACCAGCACCGAGTGCTGTTCTGGGGCATCTTCGGCGCTCTGGCCATGCGAGCGATCTTCATCGGCCTGGGGAGCGCATTGATCGCCAAGTTCTGGTGGGTCCTACTGATCTTCGGAGTGTTCCTGGTCTTTACCGGCATCAAGATCATTCGTCACCGCAACGACGAGGAATCGGGAGACGCCTCCAAGGGACTAGCTCTGGTGCGACGGTTCATCCCGGTGTCGGACAAGCTCGACGGCCACAAGTTTTTCACCAAGGTCAACGCCAAGCGGGTCGCCACGCCGCTGTTCGTGGCCCTGGTCGTCGTGGAACTCACCGACCTGGTGTTCGCCGTCGATTCGGTGCCGGCCATCCTCGCCGTGTCACGCGAGCCCTACCTGGTGTTTGCTTCGAACGCGTTCGCCATCCTCGGTCTGCGGGCGATGTATTTCCTGTTGGCCGACGCCAAGGAAAAGTTCCACTACCTCTCACACGCGCTCGGTTTCATCCTCGTGTTCGTTGGGGCGAAGATGATCGCCGCACACTGGTTCCATATGAACACGTTCATCTCACTCGGCGTGATCCTCGGTGCACTTACGATCGCCATTGTGGCGTCGCAACGACACAACAAGGCCAACGGCGCAGGGCCAACGAACCCGACCGCGGTGCCGGCGGCGGATACGCCAACGCCCGTTGGCGCTTCGCTGCACTGAGTCGTCACCCGCCGTCGCAATAGGCGAGCCACTCCGACTTCGTCCACAGCGACGCATAGACCCACGGATCAGCCACCAGCGCGTGGTCGTCGATGATCCCGATCACGTCTGTAAAGCGACTACTCCCTCGGCCGGCATCGATAACAGACGGGTTCCCGAAGCATTCATGGTGGACCCCTGGGTCAGGCCTTCTTGAGCGGCGTGAAGGCGAGGAGGAATCGCTTCTCGCCAAAGCTGGGGAACGCCACGACGGCCTCGGTCTTGTCGCCCGAACCAATCAGCTCGGTGATGCGTCCCTCGCCGTATCGCTTGTGCACGATCGTGTCACCGGCAGCCAACCCGAGCGTTTCTGCGCCGGTGGTAGCCGCAGGCGTGTCGGCCCGATTCCCGGCTCGCATCGCCGCGTCGACCACAGCTTCGCGATGCGCTCCCCCGCCGAACACTCGGCCGCCGCTGTCATCGTCGACCCCGCCGTTGCGATCGCGTCGCGCTTTCCACTCGTCGTTCCACTTGCGGCCGGTCGCAGCCCCGAAACCACCCGACGGGCCCGACCACGACGGGCCGCCGCGTTTGGTCTCGCCGACGTTGACGACAAGTGCCTCGGGGATCTCGGTGAGAAAACGACTGATCGGGTTGTACTGGGTGGAGCCAAACAGCGAACGGCACCACGCGTGGGTGAGATACAAACGCTGCCGTGCTCGGGTGATGCCCACGTAGGCCAGGCGCCGTTCCTCCTCGAGTTCATCGGGATCGCTGAGCGAACGAATATGCGGGAACACGCCGTCTTCGAGACCGACGAGAAACACCACGGGGTACTCCAGGCCCTTCGCCGTGTGCAGCGTCATCAGGATGACTTGGCTGTCATCGCCACTCATGCCCTCGGGCACGTTGTCCTCGGTATCGGCGACCAGCGACACGGACTCGAGAAACTCTTCGAGCGTGTCGAAGTCTTTGGATTGGCCCAGCAGTTCGCCGAGGTTTTCGAGACGACCGGCCGACTCGATCGAGTTCTCGGCTTCGAGTTCGGTCACATAACCCGTGCGGTCGAGGACGGCTTGCAGAACGTCGGACGGCTTGGCATCAATCACGCGAAATTCGTCGAGCAATGCGGCGAACGCTCGCACGCCGGTGAGCGCCTTGCCGGTGAGTCCGACCTCCTCCACGTGAACCATTGCTTCACCGAACCCGCGGCCGTTGGCGCGGGCCCACGCATCGAGTCGCCCGATCGAGGTCTCCCCGACGCCCCGTTTCGGCACGTTGACGACTCGCTTGAGCGAGACCTCGTCGCTCGGGTTCACGACCGCTCGCAGATAGGCGAGCACATCCTTCACTTCCTTGCGGTCATAAAACTTGGTACCACCAACAACCTTGTACGGAACACCCACGCGCACCAGTTGCTCTTCGACCACGCGGCTCGACGCGTTCGTCCGGTAGAAGACCGCCATGTCGCTCCACTTGAACCCATCGGTCGAGTGCAGCCGAGCCATCTCACGCACGATCCACCCGGCCTCGTCACGCTCGTCCTCGGCGTGGTAGCGGGTGATCGGCAAACCCGGACCGGCGGCCGTCCACAACTCCTTTGGCTTGCGCCCGACGTTGTTGGCGATCACCGAGTTGGCGGCGTCGAGGATGTTCTGTGAGGATCGATAGTTCTGATCCAATATCACCACTGTGGCATCGCCAAATGCCTGTTCAAACTCCAAAATATTGCGAATATCAGCGCCGCGAAATCTATAAATCGAGTTGTGAACGAGGACACCGTTTGCCAGATACGTGTGCGCCTTATCAACCTCGAGATCGTGCAACGGGCCTTCGTAGTGCGTGCGTTCCACTCCGGTCACGCGAGTCGGAACGAGCATGCCCGACCCGTCGTCGGCAAGAACAGACATTCCCGGCTGAACGCTCCCGAGGGGGAGCAGTTGGTAGATCGCCCCGTCGACGGCCATCCGCTGGCGAAGGTCGAGACCGGCGGCATCAGCAGCGGAGCGCGCCAGGTGGAGCGCATCGCGATATTCGACCCGTGATGCCTCAAATCTCGAAGTTCCGTCGCCTTTCCCGGGGCGGACTGCGAACCCGGCTGATCTCAATCTGTCGGCGACGTCGGTGCGATTCGAGGACCACTGGATACGGTGATACGCACGATTGGCCCGCACGTCCGAAAACATCGTGAGGTTGACTGTCTGGCGGCGCACCCCGTTTTGCGGGCGATAGTGCGGATGGGCCTCGCTCAGGAGCAAGGAACCAAGAAGTTCCTTCGCTCGCGTATCGGTGTCGAGACTCTCGAACAACCGAGCGATGGCTTGGTCGTCGAAGGCCAGCCCGCCCCGACCTACTGCGTGGAAGCACATGGTAGGCAGACCGAACTCTGCTGCGAACCACGCCTCCCAAAATGCCGCCTCCGACATCGAATCACACGTTCGAATGATCCACGCGCCGTCAGCATGCTCTTGTCCAACACGAACTTTGAGCCCGTTCCTTCGCGTCGCGGTGCTGTCGGACCGAACGGCCGAGGTCCGCCCGATCCGCCATCCCCGATCGCTGCGGTGCATCAGGTACACGAGGTGCTTCTCGGGGGGAAGTGCAGTGTTCACCGGCAGCAGGTGATGCGGTGTTCCGCTGAGTTGATGCGAACCCGCGGCGATCGTCACGAGCGGGCCCGAATACACCGACGGCTTCGCCACGGCCACTGTTGCCGGTGACGTAGACGAACGACCGAAACTGGATCGAACTAGATCGCCGGAGGCCACTCCCGAAATCGGGGTTTCCCCGGTTGGGGTGCTGACCAGAGTGCCCGGGAGCAGGCACTGATCGGAGTCGCCCACCACGGTGACGTTGCGGTGGGTGGCGCCAAGAAGAAGCACCAGCTCGTTCTGGGCGCGGTTGGTGTCCTGGTACTCATCAACGAGGAGATGTTTGAAGCGCTTCCGATAATGATCGAGAACTTCTGGTTCCGTCTGCAAGAGGCGCACCGTTTGCACCAGAAGATCGTCGAAGTCCATCGCACTCGCAGCCAGGAGTCGGCGCTGATATTCGGTGTAGATCTCCCCGATCTTGCGCTCGAAGATGTTCGCCGCACGGGCACGAAACGTCTCGACGTCGACGAGATCGTTCTTCGCCGCGCTGATCGTGGCATGCACGGCACGGGGTGCGAACTTCTTGGGGTCCACGTTGAGATCGCGCAGCACGTATTGCACCAGGCGCACGGAGTCGGACTGGTCGTAGATCGTGAACGAGGGGCCATAGCCGAGACGATGAGCATCCCGGCGGAGGATGCGCATGCAGGCCGAGTGGAACGTGGAGACCCACATCTTTTCGGCGACCGGACCAACAAGCGCCGCCACCCGCTCGCGCATCTCGCCGGCGGCCTTGTTGGTGAAGGTGATCGCAAGAATCTCGAACGGGGAGATCCCCGCTTCGGCAATCAGCCAGGCGATGCGACTGGTGAGCACCTTCGTTTTGCCGGATCCAGCGCCGGCCACTACCAGGAGCGGACCGCCGGGATGAACCACCGCGTCGCGCTGGTTCGGGTTGAGACTGGCAAGCAGTTCGGGTACATCGATTCGACGGCGGCGGCGATCCTCGGCCTCCTCCCCCATGACCCGCTTGGCTAGGCGCTCGGCGCGGGCGAGGATGTCCTCCACTGGGGCCTCGTCATGCTGGCCCGGGGCGTCGGCGTCGGTGAGCGGAGGACGGTCTTCGTCGAACCCATCGTTCGCCGCTCCCCCGGCCGCCTGGGCAGCAGTGGCGAACAGGGAACGAAACTCCGACATGACCCACCCGAGGCTACCGGCCGGGGTACGACAAACCCGGCGGGGTCCGGACCGGACAGCGGAGGAACAGGTGCCCCGCACGGGCAAACCGGGTCACGCCGTTTCGTTGGGCGCTCGAACTGGTTCACTCGTCAGAAATGAGCGACCCGCTACCGGGTGGCGGACGGGATGCCGCGACATGGATTGCCCCCATCGCCGAGATCGCGGGCGCGGCGTTCCTGGCCTGGGCCCCTTGGTCACTGCTCCGCAACAACCCTCTCGACGGGGCCCTCACGACCTTCCAATCGGAGCACGGATCGTTCACCGACGCCGAGCTCAAAGAGGCGGGAGCGGCGCTGGGTTTGGCGAAGACCGACGCGTCCGCGCGCCGCTGATTCGCTCCTCCGTGGCACCGAAGGAACCCCCCATCGTTGCGGTTTGGCTTCGGCCGGGGTTCGGTCGAGGCGGCGTGCGCACCGGGCAGCGGAGGCGCTCTACTGCGGCAATTCTTCCGTCGAGTGTGATCACCGGAGCGGAGAGGAGCTCGGCTAGGGCAACGTACGAAGCGTCATACGTCGTGAGGTTGGACCGCAGTTCCCATGCTCGCTCGGCTAACGCTTCGTAGGGCCACAACTCGATGTCGAGGGTCGATAGAAATCGATTGGCGTGACGTGCCGCGTCGAGAGTGACGAGTCTCGCCGCAAGATGGCGGCGAATCACGTTGGCCGTCTCGAACATCACGAGGTGCGGAGCGGCCACCCTGTGACCCCGGAGTTCGTCGGCGACCCAGGTCCCCAGTTCGCCAACATCAAGGAAGAGGGCGACGAGCGCGGACGCGTCGACTACTGCCACGGACATTGTTCCCTCGCCTCAGCGTCGGTCGGCTTCGCGGTCCGCCAAAATCCGCCCAACGTCAAGAGCAGATCCACCGATCGATGCGTAGCGGCGAATCTCCTCGATGAGATCGTCGACGGCGGGTTTCGATGCTTCGGCGATAAGCCGAGCCCGGAGGTACTCCTGGAGCGACTGGCCCTTTCGAGCGGCGCGGGCCGCCAATTCATCGCGCACGTCCTGGGGAACATCTCGAACTGTCACTGCGACTGCCATGCAGCTAGTGTAGCAGCACAATCCGAATCTGGCGTTTACCTGTCGCCCGTGTCGTAGCGTTGTTTATATGTGTGCGAACTGCTTCTCGAAGCTTGATGTCGTCGTCGGTCAGGTCGCGGCTGCAGCGATCGTTCTGAAGCGGCCCACGCAGGACTTCCTCGCCGATCTCGGCGTGGTTGCGCCCTTCGACCAGCTGGGTGAGCTCGCCCACACCGTCTCGTTCCTGCGTGCTTTGGAGCTTGACCCGGTTGCCATTCTGGGAGCCGACGCCGTCGACGTGGCCGCCACGTGGACGACCGCGCCGCCCCGCCGGCCGTTCGCGCTCGGCTGGCTCGTGCCGACTGTGCGTCGCCGCCGATTCGCCTAGCAGTTCACCGCCTGCGCTGCACTGAGAGCAGCGAAAACCCCGAACTACTGCGAAGATCCGGGCAGCGGGAGCTCCGGCCGGCGTTCGGCTTCACCCATGCGGTCCCACAGCTTGCCGAGCGTCCAGTAGAGCGTCACGAGCATCGTCAACACCACGGGCATGACGATGAGCGGGTTCACGTGCGGCAGGGACTTCGCCTTCGTCCACCACGGGCCGGTCCACGACAGGTCGAACGGATAGCCACGACGCTTCACCCCGTTGATTGTCGGCGTAGCAAATACGTGCGCATACAAGTTCCAGCCGACCATCCGGCAAACGCCGAAGAAGAACGTGGCGCGGTAGAGTGCCAACAACCCGCGCTCGGGGATGCGTCGACCGAGCTTGGCCCACAGCCGCGCGTCGGCCGGAACGATCTGGGTACGCCAGTACTCCCGGGTTAGGCACCGCCATGACGCGAGAACCACGCCGAGCCAAAACAGATCCATCACGAGACCGAAGCTTGAGTAGTACGCCGCCGCGTCGAAGTATTTGCCGCCGGACTTTGTGGCCGCATAGGCCCA
>JAYSTV010000337.1:0-3072 GCA_043719425.1 Acidimicrobiia bacterium
GAACTGCGGACCGTGGGCGCGACGTACTACGGCGGAGTCTGTATCAATCTGCTCCGCCACCCCGGCTGGGGTCGAGCGCAGGAGACCTACGGAGAGGAGCCGTACCTCGTCGGTGAGATGGGAAGCGCGCTTACGAGAGGGGCACAGAACCACGTGATGGCGTGCATGAAACACTTCGCCCTCAACTCGATGGAAAACGCTCGCTTCACCGTTGACGTGACGGTTGACGAGCGGGCGCTGCACGAGGTGTACCTGCCGCACTTCCGTCGAGTCGTCGAGAGTGGCGTGGCCAGCGTGATGAGTGCCTACAACTCCGTCAACGGTGAATGGTGCGGAGAGAACGCCACCTTGCTCAACACCATCCTTCGAGACGAATGGGGCTTTGATGGGTTCGTCACGAGCGACTTCATCTTCGGGCTCCGTGATGCGGTGAAGAGTGTGGCCGCCGGGCTCGACATCGAGATGCCGTTCCGACAGCAGCGCAATGCATCTTTGGCTGCTGCGGTCGCCGACGGCATTCTTGCGGTTAGCGAGGTGGACCGGGCGGTCGTCAACACCGTCGCCACGCTGCTGCGTTTCGCGCCGACCTTCGAGCGCGAGGCGGTCCCCGCACGCGTACTCAGTCGGGCCCATCGCCAACTGGCCAGGGAGACGGCCACCGCGTCGATGGTCCTGCTGCGCAACGAAGCTGAATTCCTGCCGCTCGATCCGTCGGCACTGCGATCGGTAGCCATGGTCGGCCGCCTCGCCGCCGTCGCCAACCTCGGCGATCACGGTTCCAGCGATGTCATCGCGCCGGACGCGGTGACGTTCCTCGATGGTCTGCGCGCCGCACTTTCGGCGGTCGACGTGCGTCATCACGACACCGACGCAGGCATCGCCGTGGGTGCCGACGTGGCCATCGTCGTCGTCGGCTTTACCCACGAGCACGAGGGCGAATACGTCGATCAGGCAGGCACGGCACCGCTCCTCGGCGCACTCTTCCCGGAGCGGACGCCGGCCGATGATGCGGCGATGGCGGCGATCTTTGCCACGGTCGAAAAGAAGGGTGAAACCCGCGCGTTCTCGCCCGGCGGCGATCGTCGAAGCTTGGCGTTACTTCCCGAAGACGAGGACCTGATCGCGTCGGTTGCTGCGGTCAATCCCAACGTGGTCGTGGTCGTGATGAGCGGGAGCGCCGTCACGGTTTCGCCGTGGATCGACCGGACCCGCGCGGTGATTATGAGCTGGTACCCGGGTATCGCGGGTGGTCATGCCCTCGCCGACCTTCTCCTCGGCGTGGCGGACTTCACCGGACGACTTCCGTTCGTCATGGCGGCCAACGACTCCCACCTGCCACATTGGGATATCGACGCCAAGACGGAGACCTACGACCTCTGGCACGGCCACGCCAAGCTGCGCCGCGACGGCCACGAACCTGCATTCGCCTTCGGGTTTGGCCTCTCGTATGGCTCAGCTGAGATCCTGGGCGCGCAGATGATCGACGACGAGACGGTTGACTGTCGGATCGTCAACAACGGTCAGCGCAATTCATCGATCGTGGTGCAGATCTACGGAGGTGTCCCGGGCTCGGTCTATGAGCGGGTCGAGCAGCGTCTCGTCGGATTTGCCCGCGTCGACGTGCTCGCCGGTGCCACAACAACGCAGGATGTTCGCATCGACAGGCGCATGCTCGACGTTCGGGTCGATGGTGCGTGGGTGCGCGAAACACTGCCGATCCAGATCAACATTGGTCAGTACGCATATGACCCCGAGGCGGTCGTGCTGACCGTTGCTGGAGGTACTCGATGAAGCACCTCGGCCTTGCCGTCGCGCTTGTCCTCCTCGTCGGGTGCGGCAGCAAGGCAGCGACCGACACGAGCCCACCGACCTCGGCCGAGACAACAGCTGGCACGACCACTCCAGCCGATCTGACGGTCGTGGTGGCTCCTGAAGACTTGGAGGGTCCGCTCACGCTGACTCCCGACGCGATTGGGCCGTATCCGCTCGGGGCCCCGGTGGCCGACGTGATGGCCGGCATGACCAAGATGTTCGGCCCGCCATCCGAGGACACGGGGTGGAGTGCTGACACCGGGCCCTGTGAGGGCGTTGGATCGCGGACCCGTTACGTCACCTGGGGACGAGTCACGTTGACCTTCGCTGACGGCCCCACGATCTATATTGCCCAGAAGGGCGAGCGACTCAGTAGCTACTTTGTGTCCGATGATCCGGATCCGGTCACGCCCGCCGACCGCTTCGTGTTGGACGATGCTCAACCGGTCCTCGGTCGCAGTGCCAACGAGATGACCACGTGGAATGCCAAAGTCACGTTTCCGAACTCGGAAATCGAGGGTCCGCTGTGGGCTGTTGGCGAAGGCGCCGATCAGCTGAGTGGCTCGTTCGCCGCTCCCGACGATGGCGCCGGTGCATCACGGACCCGGTCGGTCCGGGCCGGTGTCTTCTGTATTGACTAATATGCGCGCAGATCAAGAGTCCTGGCAAGGGGCCGAACGTTTCGACGCGGCCTACTACGACCGCTGGTATGGCAAGCGACCGGTGCAGACCGCGGCCCGTATCGGTCATCTGGCCGACGCCACGCTGGCCATGGCGAAGTGGTGGGGAATTCCGATTCGCTCGGTCCTCGACGTCGGCGCTGGTCCGCGATGGTGGGGTCAACACCTGGGGAAGCACCACCCGAAGATTCGCTACACCGGCGTCGACGTCAGCGCGCATGCCTCGGCGCGTTTCGGCCACCAGTGCCGCGACATCGCCACATGGACACCGTCGAAGCAGTGCGACCTCGTGGTGTGCCAGGGCACGCTGCATTACCTCGACAACGCATCGTGTGTCAGGGCCATTGCCAACCTGGCGGCGGCGACCAGAGGCCTAGCGCTGCTCGAGATCCCGACGTCGAATGACTTGGACGACGGCACGATCGTGGCCGATGCCAGCGACCTCGATGCCCAGTGGCGCACGGCCTCGTGGTACCGCCGCCACCTCCGTCATCACTTCACCGAAATCGGTGCCGGGCTGCACGTCCCCAATGACAGCCCCCACCGCTTCTACGCCCTCGAACGCTCTCGGCCCGGCTGA
>JAYSTV010000338.1:0-3052 GCA_043719425.1 Acidimicrobiia bacterium
AGTCGAGCTGGGTGCGGGCGACCCACGTGGGCGTGCGGAAGTCCTCGTGTTGACGTACGGCGTCGGCGAACAACGCGTCGGCATGCTCGTACTGGCCGAGGCGGTCGAGGAGCATCGCCCGGAGGCGGTCGGCGGCGCCGAAGGCAATCCCGCCCGACATCAGATGAACTCCGGTCTGATGTTCGAGAAGCGGCAGGAAGGATTGCCTTTGCTCGTCGGTCCCGAGGACGGCGGCAATCTCACTCCAGAGTGCGACAACGACGGCATGGCCGGCGTCGTCGCCGAACTCCTCAACGCGAACGAGGTCGAGGGCACGCGGAGGCGACTCCATGTCACCAGACGAGAGGCGGATGAACGCGGCGAGGGCGCGAGTCGGACCCGAAGACGGCCCCACGACCTCCATGACCTCGGCGAGGCGGAGCAACGTGGCGAGCGATCGCTGCTCGCGACCGATCATCACCGCCGTCGTTGTCCGGTAGTTCGGCGCTTCCGGAACGGCCCAGAAGTCCAAGAGGCGCAGGGTTTCCGTCTTGGCCTCGACCGCGGCGGTGAGGTTGCCATCAAGGACCCGAAAGACGGTCGATGCCAACCACGGAACCCACTGCGCCCGACTTGGTGCCCGGGCCATCAGTCCTTGACCCAAACGAAGCGCTTCGTCGGACCGATCTCGGTCGCCCTGCACCATGTACGTAAACGTCTGGGTCATGTTCAGGAGCCGGGCTTGGTCCGGCCTCGCAACCTCCAACGCCAGCTCCAATTGCCCGCCAATGAAGTCGAGATGCTGCCGTGACGACGCGAGGCCGGTCGCCCCGAGGTTCTGCAGAAGACGAGCGCAGTCCTCGGCCTCCAGCGTCGGCAGGGCCTCCCAGAATTCGGTCAGCGCGGCTCGACGACCGGGGATGTCGTGTTCGAAGATCAACTCCGTGGCCAACTCCGACAGCAGGTCAGCCCGTCTCGACCTGGCCAGTGCGGGTGTGGCCAACGCCTCCTTGAGCAGCGCCACCTTCTCCGGGTCAGGGGGGTCGAATGCCCCGAAGCTAGCCCGTGTCGACACCGTGAGCGCCGCACAGGCAGTCTCGATGTCGCCTGCATCGAGGGCGAGACGGGCCGCTTGAACAACGGTGCGTCGAGCGTCGCGGATGGCACCCGAGTCGGCCTGCGCGCCCGCGAGCGCAACGAGAGTGTTGCGACGCTCGATATCGTACGTGCGCGTATCTTCCATCAACTCAAGCGCGCTTAGGAACCAGCGAATGGCGTTCTCCCACGCACCGCGCTCGTTAGCCTGCGCGCCTGCCCGTCGAGCGAGATCGATGGCTCGCGCCGGGTCGCCTCCGGCCGATGCTTCGGCCCAGTGGGTGGCGAGATCGACGAGAACCGTATCGAGGTCACCAGCGTGGCGGGCCTCCAACGCCTCAGCAACGCGACGATGCTGACGGGCCCGACGACTGGCCGACAGTTCGCCGTGCAACGTCTCCCGCACCAGCGCATGGGCGAAGCGGTGGCGGTCGACTCCCACCTCGATGACAAGGCTCGCCGCACGGGCGCTGTCGAGCGCGTCGAGCACATCGTCGGCGTTGCGTCCAACGACATCGGCGAGGAGGTCGACGTCGAACTCGTAGCCGATCACCGCAGCGGCGCGCAGCACCTGCTCGACATCGTCGCCGAGTCGACTGAGACGTCGGCCCACGACCTCACGAATGCCTTCGGGAATGCCTGCTTCTTCGGGGCGCAGCGAACTCGTCCACCGACCACCCCGCTCCACCAGCGCGCCGGTCTCCGCCAGGTGTCGCAGAACTTCGCCGACGAAGAACGGATTGCCCGATGTCTCGCGGTGCACGAGTGCGGCGAACGCCAGCCCGGCTTCGTCGAGATCGTGACCGCCCATGCGCACGAGGAGGTCGCGCACACCGTCATCGGCGAGACCAGCTACAGCGATGCGAGTCACGGCGGGCATGCGGCGAAAGTCGGCCAGCATCGACGCCAGCGGATGGGACCGATCGACGTCGGTATCTCGATACGTGCACAGAACAAGTAACCCGGCAACCGGGTTCGTGATGAGGTGCTTGAGGAGCAACAGCGTTGGCTTGTCGGCCCAGTGCAGATCGTCGATCACCAACAACCGTGGTCGTTCGACGCCGCCGATTGACAGCCACGACTCGACCGCTTGAAAGAGCCGATAGCGCTCGGTATCGGCATCGTCCTTGAGCGCCGACGGAAGGCCGACGACCCGGCTCCCGAGATCGGGCAACAGACGAACAAGGTCACCGGCATGATCGCCAAGCGCGGCGAGGCGCGCATCGGCAGCGGTCTGCTTCATCTGCCAATCGAGCGCGACGCCAAACGCTTGGAACGGCACGGTCACGTCCTCGTCGCACCGGCCCGCCAAGACCACTCCGGCACCGCCGTGGACGCGGGTCGCCAGTTCTTGCGCGAGGCGGGTCTTGCCGATGCCCGGCTCCCCCGCCAACAACACCGTCTCGAACCCACCGGCAACGCAGCGCTTCCACGCGTCGGCGAGTTGATCGAACACCTCGGCGCGGCCGCAGAACGGCAATCCGCCGGCGTGGGCGAACACTGGCGGCAGAGCGAGCTCCACGTTGGCCGACGCCACCTCGTCGTCGAGCGGCGTCCACTTCACTTCGCATGCGGCGAGCGGTTCGGCCAGGCCCTTGAGAACGAGGTCACCGATCGACACGAACTCGTGCCCGCCTCGACCGCGAGCGAGCAACTTCACCATCTCGGCGCAACGAATCGTGCCCGGTTCGGCCGATGCCTCGAGCCGCTGTGCCTCCACGACGGGGAGCCCGAAGCAGTCGCCGCCCTCGAACGTGACATCGCCGGTAGAGATGCCGACGCGCACTCGCATGGCCTCGGTGGCGCCTCGACGGTTGGCCCGGTCGATCTCCTGCTGCAACGCCACCGCAGCGCCCACGGCACCGGCGGCGCTGGGGAATGCGGCCATGAACCCGTCGCCGAGATGCTTGACGACGCGACCGCTGTTGGTCGTGATGGCATCGGTCAGGAGCGCGTCGTGCACGCCCTGCAGCCGGTC
>JAYSTV010000339.1:0-3049 GCA_043719425.1 Acidimicrobiia bacterium
CGCGTGAGCGTGGTCCTTGATGAGCGCAGCGCGGCGTTCCGGGTGATCGGTCTCGGTCGGGCGACGGGCCGGCCAGCGGTGCTCTTGTGTACCAGCGGAACGGCGGCCGTGGAATATCACGCCGCCGTGGTCGAAGCCGACCTCGACCGGGTGCCCATGATCGTGTGCACCGCCGACCGGCCGGCTGAGTTGCTGGGCATCGGCGCCCCCCAGACCGTCAACCAGTACGGCCTGTTCGGTGCGTCAGTGCGCTGGTCCGGCGAACTGGGGGTGCCCGACTCCGCCAACCGGGGAGCGTGGCGATCCTTCGCCGCACGGGCGGCGGCGGAAGCGGTCGGATCGGGCCGGGGACCGGGGCCGGTCCACGTGAACCTGCCGTTCCGAGAACCGCTCATCGGAGTGGCCGGAGAGATGCCCGTCGGCCGCGCCGACGGGGCGCCATGGCACCGGGCCATCCGCGGCTCGTCGGTTCCGGTCTCCTCCGGTCGATTGGAGGCGGTCAAGGCGCTCGTGCACGGCCGGCGCGGGGTGATCGTGGCCGGGGCCGATGCCGTTTCTGATGACGCCGGGGCCGCTGTCGTCCACCGTCTCGCCGCGGCGCTGGGCTGGCCCGTGATCGCCGACCCTCGGTCCGGGTTGCGGACCAAGGCGTCGTCGGTCGTGGCCGCGGCCGACGCTATTCTGCGGTCGCCGGGGGCCGCCGCGGCCCTCACGCCCGACGTGGTGCTGCGGCTCGGCTCACCGTGGGCGTCGAAGGTGCTCGGTCAATGGCTCGCGTCCAGCGGCGCCGACGACGTGCTGGTGGATCCATTTGGTGCCTGGCTCGATCCACACCGGACGGCGTCGCTGATCATCGCCGCCGACGCGGCGGAGGTGGCGTCGGGACTTCTCGACCTACGCGTGGCCGGGGCGCGTCCGGCGTGGACATCACGGTGGCGATCCGTGGCGGCGGCGGCTGATGGGGCAATCGCAAAAGCGCTCGACGAAGCTGAGGACGAGGGTGAGATCAGCGAGCCGTGGGTGGCCCGGACCCTCGTTCGGGCACTACCTGAGGGGACTCGTTTGGTGGCGTCGTCGTCGATGCCGGTCCGCGACATCGAGTGGTTCTCCCCGCCGGTGATCGGGGTCGCCGTGCTCGTGAATCGGGGCGCCAACGGCATCGACGGGGTCGTTTCCACGGTCCTCGGCGCGGGCAGCGTCGGCGATGGGCGAGTGACCGTTGGACTACTCGGTGACCTGGCCTTCCTCCACGATGCGGGCGCGCTTTCAGGGACCGAGGGTGTCGACGCCACCATCGTGGTGATCGACAACGGCGGTGGCGGGATTTTCGAGTTCCTGCCCCAGGCATCGTCGCTGAGCCGGGTGCAGTTCGAACAGCTGTTCGGCACCCGCCAAGGCGTCGACGTGGCCGCCGTCGCCCGTGGCTACGGCCTCGGCGTGAGCGAGGTCCACGACTCGGCTGGTTTGCTCGCCGCGCTTGAGGTCGCCTCGTCGCCCACTCGGACCCGGGCATGCCAGGTCCTCGTGGTGCGGACCGACCGTCAAGCCAACGTCGCCGTTCATGACGCACTCAACGCGGCGGTGGCGGTGGCTGTCGAAGCGGTGCTTCCCCGCTAGCAGGTCGACCTTCGTCGACGAGCGAATCGTCCTGGTGCCGATTCGGCGTCGCCTCGTGTGTCGCTAGCGGACCTGCCAGGTGCCGTTGGAGCGAAGAAGCTGGGCGAGATCACCGGGCCCCTTCCTTTCTGACGCCGCCAGCAGCTGGGCGGAAACGCCCGCTCCGTAGTCGGGCCGCTCAACCGAACGGAAGATGCCCATTGGGGTCGGAGAATGCACATCGGACGACAGCCGTGCCAGTGCGAACGCCAGCGAAGGATCTTCACGCTGGGCGTCGTGAACAAGCAATGCGTCCTCGCCGACGTCGGCAACTTCGACGATCCGAAGCTGCCCATCGGGTCCCATGACGACGCCGCGTTGGGATTCGGCACCGAAGCGGATCGTTTGACCGTGACGGAGATCGATGATCATTTCCGATCGCTTCTCGCGGCTGGTGATGTCGTCAAACGCGCCATCGTTGAACACGTTGCAGTTCTGGAGAATCTCGACGAACGAGGCGCCTCGGTGCGCGTGCGCGGCTCGGAAAACCTCCATCATGTGCTTGCGGTCGAGATCATGGGTCCGGGCAACAAAACTCGCTTCGGCCCCGAGCGCTACGGAGAGTGGATTGAACGGCTGATCGATCGACCCGAACGGTGTCGATTTCGTGACCTTGCCGAGTTCAGAGGTAGGCGAATACTGGCCCTTCGTGAGCCCGTAGATCTGGTTATTGAACATCAGGATTGTCAGGTTCACGTTGCGCCGCAGCGCATGAATCAGATGGTTCCCACCAATCGAGAGCCCGTCACCGTCTCCGGTGACGACCCAGACATCGAGATCGGGCCGAGCGACCGCGATCCCGGTGGCCACGGCCGGCGCACGACCGTGGATCGAGTGGATTCCATATGTGTTCATATAATATGGGAAGCGACTCGAGCACCCGATCCCCGATACAAACACCACGTTCTCTGCCGCGACGCCGAGTTCGGGCATGAGCATCTGCACGGCGGTAAGGATGCCGTAGTCACCGCAACCCGGACACCAACGAACTTCCTGATCGCTGGTCCAGTCCTTCTTGGTCGTGAGGGCGACGGCTTCGCTCATGACAGTTCCTTCTCGATCGCGTTTCGCAACTCGGCAGACGTGAATGGCATTCCTTGTACCTTGGTGATGGCTTTTGCGGGGACGAGGAATTCCGATCGAACAACCCGGCACAGCTGGCCGAGATTCATCTCGGGCACGATGATCTTTGGATATCGTCGCAGGAGGTCACCGAGGTTCGACGGGAACGGATTCAGATGCATGACGTGCACCCACGCCACCTTCTTCCCGCTCTCGCGTACTTCGGCCACCGCCGACTTGATGGCCCCCCAGGTCGAGCCCCAGCCAAGGACAAGAAGGTCGGCATCAGCGTCGCCCGCGATCTCCGCCAAGGGAATATCGTCGGCGATTC
>JAYSTV010000340.1:0-7397 GCA_043719425.1 Acidimicrobiia bacterium
ACCGGCGAAGTCCAACTCTGGAGCCCTCTGTCGGAATCGAACCGACGACCTTTTCCTTACCATTGAAACGGTGGGTGCTTTTGGGCTTCTCAGAACCCCGGAAATACGGGAAACTGAGACATAAGGGGACACCCTGAGTCGCTACGGTATGGTGTCAAAGTTGGTGTCAAACGATGCCCGCGACCTGGAGGAAGGATGGCGACGACAAGGAAGCGACGCTCCCAAGGTGAAGGCTCGGTCTGTCAACGCAAGGACGGGCGTTGGTGCGGACGCATTTACCTGGGCGAAGAAGCGACCGGAGAGTTCGAGCCATTCACCGGCGCCGAAGGTCAAACGCTCTTCGTTCCCGTTACCAGGACGTTGGTCAAAAGCGTCTACGGCAAGACGAAGGGCGAGGTTCTGGAGAAGCTCCGCGCCGAACAGACCAGGAAGAAGTCCGGGCTCAAGCCGACGGTCGAGCGCTGGACGGTTGCGCAGCTCATGGCGGAATGGCTGGAGTCGGTGGACCGCTCGGTGCGCCTCGGCAAACTCCGGCCTACGACCGCCGCCAGCTACGTCAGCGTGGCGAAGTCCGTAATCGCCGCAATCGGTAAGAAGCGCGTCGAGGGGCTCACGACTGCCGAAGTGGAGAAGATGCTGCTCGCGCTTCAGGTGCGGGCCACCCGGCCGAAAGACATGAAGCTCGTCGAGTTTCGTCCTGCCTCTGACGCCTACCGACGACGAGCCAAGGTCTGCCTCTCCTCAGCTCTCGACGACGCCGTGAACGCTGGCCGACTGCCTCGCAACGTTGCCGCCACGGCAAGGGTCCAAGCGATCGACCCGAGCCACGAAGGTCGAACCCTCACGACGGAGCAAGCTCGACTCCTGCTCGCTCATGTCAAGGGTCACCCGCTGGAACTGTTCGTGGTTGCTGGCCTCATGCTTGGTCTGCGGGGTGGTGAGACCTGCGCGCTTCGTTGGTCAGACGTCGATCTCAAAGCCGGAACGCTCCGGATCACTGGCTCACTCGCTCGCACCAAGGATGGCCTTGTCCGGTTCGCTCCGAAGACCGAGCGATCCCGCGACGTGCTCGACCTACCGGCGCCGATGCTCGAAGCGCTCCAGCGCGCTCGGAAGGCCCGAAGCGTCGCGTCGCTCCATGGCAATGACTACATCTTGACGATGGCGACCGGCCCGCGGATCGGCGAGCCGGTGGAGCGCAACTATGCGTCTCGTTGGCTTGGCCGGATCGCCGTCGAAGCAGGAGTGCTCGAAGGAACCGACGAGCCATTGCGTGGCCACGAGCTACGCCACTGCGCGGCCTCGCTTCTTTACTCGGAAGGGCTCCCCCTCGAAGAAATCTCGAGACTGCTGCGCCATACCTCGCTGTCGATCACCGAGCGCATCTACCGGCACCGAGTGCCCGGCCAACGCTCCGCCGCCTCAGTCGCTGCTGACGCACTCTTCGGGGGCTGACAAATTGCCAGACTTCGATGCCGGCGACGGTTCGGAGGGATGGTCGACATGGGTTGAGCCTTACCAAGGGACGCCCGAGTACAGCTATCGCTACGCCGTTTGGAAGACGGGATTTCTAACAAAATTGACGGTTGGTGCGTTCCCGATCCCTGCCAGAGCATTGGCGGTCAGTCGACTGAAACGCCGAACGACTGTGAAACACAAACGTTGCCTCCGCGTGCTCTTCGAGGTCGTTGACTTGCCCTTCACCGACGCGGCGACGGGAGCGAATGCAGTTCGTCCGGCTCTGCGGACACCGGCTTCGGCTGGCGAAATCGGCGAGTACCTAGGACCCGCGCTCTTCGGAATCGACCTTGACGACCTTCGATCGCGGAACTACTACTTCCCGCATTGTCACGCATGCACCGAAGAACTCGACATTGAGCCGGAGCGAATGTTCGAGGACGAGCGGACCGAGCTCGATCTTCCTCCACTTGCTGACCTCCTCCGGGCTCGCCGTACGGTCATGCTCCCTGCGAAGATGCGAGACCGCTAGAGTCCTCCAGACAACAGAAGGTCCGTAGGGGGACCTGGCGTCGGGTCACTCCGATGGAACCCCAAGTCACCACTGGGCAAGGTGACCTCTCTTCGGAGGTCTACCAGATGTCGTCCACTGTTCGCGTTGCTGCGAAATTTCTCTCTCCCGCTGAAGCGGAGATCTACACCGGGCTCGGTCGAGCAACTATCTACCGGTTGATCGCTGCGGGACTGCTCGATTCACGAAAAGTGGGTCGCCGCCGACTCATTCCGGTCGAAGCGCTCGATGCCCTTGGGGAAGAGTCGTGAAACGACGGAACCCCCCCGAGGGGGGCTCCGGTCAACCTGCGGGCGCGCCGCAATCGTACGCCGCAGTCGCCACCGAAGTCGCTGAGTCGCATGAAGCGCTACGGCTCGCAACCGCAGTTGCATGGACGGCGCGTCGCCGTCGACAAAACGCCCTCGATGCGCTTGCCGTGTTCGTCGCATCCAACAGTGCCGACGATGCGACCTGATGACGACGCCGTTGATTCTCTAAGCGTGCTTTGTATCGGGCCCTTCGGTCCGGTCGTGCGCTTGCGTCAACGGAAGAAGGAACCAGCGGGCCGAAGCTGGCAGACGACCAACGACAACCACGAAGCGCGCCGTTGGGTCACGGCCGGCGCAAACGTTGCAATAGCGACCGGTCACCGCGTCACGGTGCTCGACGTCGACGGCATCATCGGACGCCGAACCCTTGACCGCCTCGAAGCCGACCACGGGCAGCTCCCCGATTGCCCAATCGTCGCCACTCCCCGGAAAGGCCGGCATCTGTACTTCGCCGCCGTCGAAGGACTCGCATCGTCGGCATCTCTCGTAGGCCCAGGGCTAGACATCCGCGGGACCGGTGGCTACGCAGTAGCTCCACCATCGAGAGGAGTCGGCTACTCCGCTGACGAACCGAACGCCAGCAACGTCCGCCGGTACGAGTGGCTGCGCCTTGGAACGCCGCCCACGATGCCACCGTGGCTCGTCGACCTCGCAAGTCGACCCGAATCCGCTGTGTCTTTGCGCGAGTCGTTCCGCTCGGCTGGTGCAGGGCTCATTGATCGAGCATGTCGAGAGATCGCCGCCGCGCCACTTGGGTCGCGATACGTCACTGAACGGCGCGTGATCAACCGCGTTCTTCGTCGCCTTGTCGAACGCAACCAGACACTCACCGACGGAGACGCCACTCGGCTCGTCGAAGCGTCGACCAGGGCACCAGACGAAGTACGCCGGGTCATCGACAGCGCAACGAAGTTCGTGACGCAGCAATGAAGCCGGACGAGCGGTACGCCATCGTACCCAAGCGAGTCATCATCGGATCAACACCGCGAGACCTCGCCGTCTTCGTCGTCGTTGCACTCAACGCGCGGACAGTCAACGGCACCGTCAAAGCGAGCGTCACCAGAGACGAAATCGCCGCACTTACAAGGCTCCCTGGGTACGAGGTAACCGAATCCCTCAAGCGCCTTGAAGCCAACGGATTCATCAAGAGCGGGCCACGCCGACAAGGCCGCGCCCGGTTGCGCGAACCGGCCAGACCCGAAGCAAGCGAGCCCTTCGCTCAGATCGGCCACGCTCACGCCATCGCACTCGTTCGAGCGCATGTACCTCGGTCAGGCACAAATCGCTCGTGGAACGCTCTTGCGGTCTACGCGCGGGTTCTTCTCGATCAACCAGACACCGAAGGGTGGCGCAAGATCGACCGGCTCGGACTATCCAAGAGTGCAGCAGCCAACGGACTCGCCCGCCTCTGCGAAGTACACGAGGGCACCCAGGTCGATCGAACCCCAGGGCGCGCCATCTCCGTGAAGCTTTTCGACCGGGCGCTATTTTCAGAGCACCCAAACGAAAAACCGGGCGCTATTTCCTTCTCTGACCGGTCACAATTTTCAGAGCACCCAATCGATGACACCGGGCCGGATTTTCAGACGACACCGGGCGCTATTTTCACACGACACCGGGCGCTATTTTCCGACGTATCAAGCAGAGGATCATCAGTTACTGGCGGGGGAAGCAGTCGGCTGGCGGCTGGCCCGTCCGAACGCTCACTCCTCGAAAGATCTCCCCGCGCTGCGCCAGCGGCGCCGACGCCGAAGGCGAACCACGACGACACCGCTGCTACCGGTCGTCTCCTCGATGTTGACCCGACACCGCCGCGCTGCGGAACCGAAGACGGCTACAAAGACCACCGCCGCTACGACCGTGGCCAACAATGCGAACGCTGCAAGACGGCCCACGCCGAGTACGAACGCCAAGCCCGAACTCGACGACGAAACCAACGACCGCCAGACGATTCACCGAACCCGCTGCGCCTCATCTCCTAAGTAGCCACGACCCTCAGACCCGTACACGGAGCGAGCGTTCAAGCCCTGGGTCGCACGCCCCCGCTGGCCCGAAAAACGCTGAGATTGTCCCGCCTTCTCGGCGACGCATTGCGCCAGGCCCCTTGCCTGCTCGGACGCGCAACAGAGATCGAGTATCCGGCCACCCGACAACCTTTTTTTGGAATCGCTTGAGGGGCGGGACCTTGCTCAGGGCCCGGATTCCTATTAAGAATTTCGAGGGCGAAAGTAATAAGTACACCTACCTTAAACCCCGGCCCCTCCGGGGAGGGAAGGGGGCCCGAGCAAGGTCGCCGCTCGAACGCCACACGGAAAAACGAGTGGCACGTTCCGGCCGCAAAGGACACGGTCGGCGATCGACCCATATCGAAGATCGAGTGCGTCAGGCCAACGCCATCTTGAAGAGGCCGGTCGTTGGGAACTCAGGACCGCAGAGCGAGTTCTGCCCGGAGTCGGTCGATCACCGCCAGAAGTCCTTCGGTCTGCTTGATGGTCGGTGTCTCGTCGTCATCGAGGACCTGACGAACCTGGATCTCTACGTCGCTGCCAGCGAACGGTGAATCCTCTGCCCGAAGTAGCCGCAACATCCGGTCATCCGGTACCCACGGGACCAGCAGCGGCCGCAACCAGTCGTACTGCTTGGTCGGCACCGTCGACAGCAAGCTGCCACGGTGAACGAGGAGGTAGTAGCGGCGGATCAGCTCCGAGATCTCCCTAAGTGAGTCGCGCATATCCGGAAATGACAACGATGCCGACGCCTGATCTTCCGAGTGCGCTAGATGCTTGTCGACGAAGGTCTTGACCGCCTTCGTCCCCGCGTCGAGCTTGGCCAGATCGGTCGCGATGATTGCAGCGTCTACGTGCATGCCGCCCGGGCCGGCGAACTTGTCGAAGTCCGCGTGACCGACGTCGCGCATCAACTCCTGATAGTCGGCAACGAATGCGTCACGCGTGATAACCCCTGGGTTATCGCCAATTTCCGAGATCACACGACGCAGGTTGGCGGCCCGCCGATCGGCGTCGCTCTGCCGACGGATGCCAACCGCGACCGCAATGCCGAACAGCTGTTGGATGAAGTCCATGACGTGATTTGGCTGCGGGATCGCCCGGTTCGCTTTGACCGCGTCGTCCAGATCGTCCCACGATGCCTCGTAGTCTCGCAGCACGACTACTTCCGCGTAGGCACGCGTCAGCCAACGCTCCCAGCGCTCAACCAGATCCGCCGCTGTTGGCTTTCCCAAGGCACCGGCTGCTATCGGACGATTCACCGAGCGATTCTCTCACCGGCTGCCGCAGGACACCCGAACGGTTTCGCGTCGGTTCGCGCACCGGTAGTCAATCCTCGTCAATTGAAGCGACAGGGTTTCGGTGGTTGCATGGTGACGGCACATCCAGGGCGGGACCGGCCACGTTTGTCGCCGGTCCATGTCTGTCGCCATGTTGTCGCAGCAGTTCGCGCAATAGCGTTCGGTCGTGACCGATATGCGGGCACGAGCCGGGGCTGGGTAAACGGCATTGGTAGCAGTAGCGCTCCGCTTCAAGGGCGGTCAGGATCTCGGCCCGGTGAACGAGCACCGTTGCCCGGGTGGCGTTCTCGAGAGGTTGACGGCCCAATCTGGCAGGTGAGAGGTTCGAGCGTGATCAAAGACGACAATGCAGAGAAGCAAGCGCTCCGCGAGATGTTGGCGGCCAACGAAGCAAGGAAAGAGAACAAAGCAGACAAGCAAGGCCCACACGAGACGCTGGCGGCCAACGTCAATCCCAGCGTCTATGCAATTCGGGAGGATGGCAAGAACGGAACGGTCGAAGTCTTGGCCGACCGGATCATTCGGACCCGCAAGAAGCATCTCGGCAAGGACGACATCCAGACTTTCCCGATTCGCGCCATCACTGGGGTTCAGCACGACCGCAAGACGTTGCGAACTGATGAGGTGCGAATCACGTTCGGCTCGGTGTCGTACGAGTGGAAGGTTTCGGATGCCGAGCGGTTTGTTGCCGACATTCACTCGAAGATGTTTGATTGATCGCCCGAAACCCCGTAGCGACGCTGGATCGGTCGACTCCGCTCCCCCGTATGGTGTCAAAGCTGGTGTCAGCCTCTCCGACCCGCGCGGCCCACTCTTGGAGTTCTAGCCGCTGACCAGGGGGTGCGTGGAGCCCTCTGTCGGAATCGAACCGACGACCTTTTCCTTACCATGGAAATGCTCTACCGACTGAGCTAAGAGGGCGCTGCGGGCGTCAACGCTAGCAGCCGTTGCCCGGGCCTTTCCGACTTCTTCGGTCAGCCGCGGCCGGCCGTGATCGCGGTGATCGCCAATGAACGACTCCGGACATCGTCGGCCCGTAACATCGCTCGCCGTGCCCACTGTGACCACTCGCCGAGTGACCCCGCATGACGCCTCGGCGCTGATGGCGATCTACAACGCCGAAGTGTTGGAGTCCACCGTCACGATGGACCTCGTACCGCGCACGTTGGCCGAACAACTCATATGGATTGAGCATCACCGCGGGGTTCACGGTGCGGTCGTGGCCATCGACGCGGACCCGACCACGGGCGACGAGCGCATCCTCGGCTTCGCATCGATTTCCCCCTGGCGATCGCGACCGGCATACTCCACGAGTGTGGAGAACTCGGTCTACGTGGACCGTGAACATCAGGGTCGGGGCATCGGCCGGATCCTGCTCGACGAAGCACTCCGGACGGCAGTCGACTCGGGCTTCCACACGTGTTTCGCCCGGATCATGAGCGGACACGTTGCCTCGATCCGCCTCCATGCCTCGCGGGGGTTCGAACTGGTTGGCGTGGAGCGAGAGGTGGCCCGCAAGTTCGGGCGATGGATCGACGTGACGGTGATGCAGAAGCTGCTGTAAACCGGGCGTGAACCTACCGCTGAACCTACCGCGAAACCTGCCGCGAAACGACACAAGCGGACCCTGAGGGTCCGCTTGCGGGCAAGTCGAGTGGGCCGGGAAGGATTTGAACCTTCGAAGATCGCTCAGCAGATTTACAGTCTGCCCCCGTTGGCCGCTTGGGTACCGACCCGAGATTGCAGCCGT
>JAYSTV010000035.1:0-10635 GCA_043719425.1 Acidimicrobiia bacterium
TCGCGAGGGGTGTCGAATCACGTGATCAACGATCTCCGACAAGCTCGCTTCGGCCAACGTGGTCACGCCCGGATGGGTGGACTCCGCTCCCTGAGGCGAAAGGACGGTGGTCATGCCGTCGCCCCGAGCGGGATCAATGAGTCATGTCGGCCGACCTCAGCAGCAGACGAATCGAGCAATAGCCCGAACGTGGCTCCGACGGCGGGCCAGAATAACGACGGAGCGATCTGCCGAGCCGATGACTCCAGCCGGGCCCGCAGCTCAGGCTCCGACAGCACCCGACGTACAGCGTTGGCCAGAGCCCTTGGTTCCTCGTGGGGGACGACGAGGCCGCAACCTCGACCGAGAAGTTCCCGTGCATGCGGGAAGTCGGTGGCCACGACCGCGAACCCGGCGGCGATCGCCTCGACGAGCACGCCGGACGTGACTTGTTCTCGTGAGTCGTACGGGAGCACCACAAGGTCGGCGCGAGCGATGAGCGCATGCAGCGCGTGAAGGTCGCGGTAGCCATCGAAGAAGCGCACCCGGTTCCCGACTCCCAGGTCGTGGGCCCGAGCGAGTAGAGCGCGACGGTACGACTCGCCCGACACCTGACGGACCTTCGGATGAGTTTCGCCCACTACCCAGTACACGGGCGGGCTCTCGAGATCGCTGAGGAGGGCCACCGCATCGATGACGTGCTCGATTCCTTTCCCCGGGCCAATCAATCCCCACGTGAGCAGAATCGGCGCGTGCTCGACGTGATCCGACCATCGATGCACCTCGTGGGCGCCGTGAGGGATCACGACGATCCGCTGCGGATCAATCGACGTCGTCCGCAAAAGTCGACGTCGGGCGGTCTCGGTCAGCGTCACCATGAGTCGAGCGCGACCGGCGATCTGCTCCACCATCATCCGCTGATGCGCCGACGGTCGCTCAACCACCGTGTGCATCACCGCGAGCAACGGTGGCTCGCATTTGTCGGTCAGCTCGAGGACTTCGCAGCCGTCGCGCCCACCGAAGATCCCGAATTCGTGTTGCAGGATGACCGAATCAAACCCGTTCAACGTGCGGAGCACTCGCCGCAGCGAGGCGCCATCGCCGCGCGTCCACGTATCCACCACCGCTGGGTGGATGTCATCGCCGTGATGATTCGGTCCGTCACTCGACACGTCGATGACACCAACGCGACGGTCGACACCGAGGGAAGAAGCAAGCGCCCGAGTGAACGTGGCGATCCCACACTGGGTCGGGGGATACGTCCCGACAAGCACAGTCGACGCGTGACTCTCGCAGCTCCGCTGGGGCGACAGACCAAAGGCCTGATTCATGGCGACCTCCTCAGGTCATGCAGGACATCAGTGGTGATGCAAAGGGTGTCACTCTGCTGGCCATCGCCAGTTGTGGACTGACGGCATATCCTCACCATGCGCGGTGATGTAGTGATGATGGCGCATTCGTTCATCGACGAGACGCTGACGAAGTATCGGCTCACGAACACCCAACCCCGGCACTCGGTCGATCACGTCGATCACGAGATGGAAACGATCGAGGTCGTTCCGGACCACCATATCAAACGGGGTCGTCGTCGAGCCCTCCTCTTTGAAGCCGCGCACATGGATATTGGCGTGGTTTGCTCGCCGATACGTGAGTCGATGGATGAGGGTCGGATAGCCATGGAAGGCGAAGATGACCGGCTTGTTCGTCGTGAACAACTGGTCGAAGGCTCGGTCGGATAGTCCGTGTGGGTGTTCACGTTCGTCCTGCAAGCGCATGAGGTCGACGACATTGACGAAGCGCACGCGTAACTCGGGAATTTCTTTTCGAAGAATGGATATCGCAGCGAGCGCTTCGAGGGTCGGCACATCACCGGCCGCAGCAATCACCATGTCGGGTTCGTTCCCATCGTCGTTCGAGGCCCAGTCCCACACGCCGATCCCCCGCTCGACATGCCCGAGTGCTTCGTCGTAGGTGAGCCACTGGGGAGCGGGCTGCTTGCCGGCGACAACAACGTTCACCGTGTCGCGACTACGCAGACAGTGCTCGGTGACCACGAGCAGAGAGTTCGCGTCGGGGGGAAGGTAGACCCGCACCACTTCGGCCTTCTTGTTGACCACCAGATCGAGGAACCCCGGATCCTGATGCGAAAGTCCGTTGTGGTCCTGGCGCCACACGTGTGAGGTGAGTAGGTAGTTGAGCGACGCCACCGGCGCCCGCCAGCCGATGCCCTGTGACACCTTGAGCCACTTCGCATGCTGATTGAACATCGAGTCGACGATGTGAATGAAGGCCTCGTAGCACGTGAAGAACCCGTGACGACCGGTCAACAGATAGCCCTCCAGCCATCCTTGACACTGGTGCTCGGACAGCACCTCCATGATCCGACCCGACGGCGAAACATGATCATCTCCCGGTTCAATTCTGGCCACGAGGCAGCGGTCGGTGACCTCAAGGATGTCCTGCCACCGATTCGAAGAAAGCTCATCGGGGGCAAACACCCGGAAGTTGGCCGACTCCAAGTTGGCCCGCATGACTTGCGCCAAGAAGCGGCCCTGCACCCGGGTGGCCTCGGCATCGACGCCGCCGGGACCTGCCACCGCAACGGCGAACTCCGACGCATCGGGGATGACCAAGTCATGAAGCAGGACACCGCCGTTGGCATGGGGATTCGCGCTCATGCGTCGGGGTCCGACCGGAGCGAGCTCAGCGAGGTCCTTGAACGGGTGGCCGTGCCCGTCGAAGAGATCGCGCGGGTCGTAGCTTTGGAGCCATCCTTCGAGCACGGCGAGGTGCTCCTCGGTGGCCGTATCGAGAAGGGGCACCTGATGCGACCGCCACGTGCCCTCGACCTGCTTGCCGTCGATGAACGTCGGACACGTCCAGCCTTTTGGCGAACGCAACACGATCATTGGCCACGTCGGGCGCACGACCGTCGACGGCGCATCGACCGACCGCGCCATTCGCTGAATCGACCGTATCGATGCGACACAGTCGTCGACGGCCATCGCCATCTGCTCGTGCATGTCTTGTGGATCGTCGCCCTCCACGTAGTGCGGGTTCCATCCGTACCCGCGCATCAGATGATCGAGCTCTTCGGGCGGGATACGCGCCAGGAACGACGGGTTGGCAATCTTGTAGCCATTGAGATGCAGCACCGGTAACACGGCGCCATCGCGTGTCGGGTTGAGGAACTTGTTGCCATGCCAGCCGGTGGCCAGCGGGCCGGTCTCGGCTTCGCCGTCGCCGATCACGGCGGTCACGATGAGGTCCGGATTGTCGAACGCCGCCCCAAACGAGTGCGAAAGCACGTAGCCGAGCTCGCCACCCTCGTGAATCGAGCCGGGCGTCTCCGGTGCCGCATGCGACGGTATGCCGCCAGGAAAGCTGAACTGACGAAAAAGTCGGGCCATGCCGGCGGCGTCACGAGTCACGTTCGGATACAACTCCGAGTACGTGCCCTCCAGCCACGCATTCGCCACCAACGCGGGACCGCCGTGCCCGGGACCGGCCAGCAGGATCATCGAAAGGTCCTGATTGCAGATCACCCGATTCATATGTGCATAGATGAAATTGATTCCCGGGCTCGTGCCCCAATGGCCGAGCAATCGGGGCTTCACGTCGGTATGCGCCAGCGGAGTCGTGAGCAATGGGTTGGCCATCAGATAGATCTGGCCGAGCGACAGGTAGTTCGCGGCACGCCACCACCGGTGCACTACGTCGAGCGTGACTTCCGTCGCCGGTTCGGGCCGCGTCTGTCGTGTATCCAGTGTTTGCATCGGTCCATCATTGGGACCTCAGCGATCTCGCGGACAGTGCCAAGCGTCTTGCCGAGGCGGGACGAAGGTCCCGGTCGTCACCAGGCGGCAAGGCGATGGGCCTCGGCGGCGTGACGGACCGCGTCGCGTCCCGGACCGCCACCGGAAGCGTGCTCGGGCCGATAGTCGCCGTTGCACAGCGCCGACGCGGTGGCGCCGACCGAGCGGCTGAGCGCATCGAGGTCGTATCCCCCTTCGAGAAAGAGCACGAGACGTCCCGTCAATGGTGCGAGCTCACGCACCCGCAGCGCCAGGTCGGCATAGTCGCGCGCACTGAGCTCCAGATCACCCAGAGGGTCGTCGCGGTGCGCGTCGTAGCCGGCCGAGACGAGAATCCAGGTGGGGGCAAAGGCGCGAACCGCTGGCTCAATGAGCTCGTCGAAAGCGAGTTGGAAAACGTCTCCCGTGGCGCCCGGCGGGAGCGGCACGTTGATCGTGCAACCCGGCGCATTCGGCCCGCCCGTCTCGTGGAGACTCCCGGTGTAGGGATAGTGCGGTGATTGATGGAGCGACGCGAACAGGACGCGATCGTCGTCCCAGAACGCCTCCTGGGTCCCGTTGCCGTGATGGACATCCCAGTCGATGATGGCCACGCGCTCGCCGTGATCAACAAGGTGGCGAGCGGCGATCGCCACGTTGTTGAACAGGCAGAAGCCCATCCCTGCGCTCGGCCGGGCATGATGCCCCGGCGGACGAGTCACCACGAACGCACTCGCCGCTCGACCTTCGCGCAGAGCTTCGACCGCCTGGATCCCCGCCCCGGCGGAGAGGAGTGCGGTGTCCCACGAGCCACGCCGGACCGGCGTCGATGCATCGAGCTCCCCGCCTCCCTGGGCGCAGAACGCTTCCAACCTGACGAGGTAGGACTCGTCATGGACCGCACGCAGTTCGTCCCGCGTGGCGGCACGGGCGCCCTCCACCACGGCAACGTCGAGCACTTCGGCGTTGCGCAGACCGCGGAACGCCGCGTGGGTCCGAGATTCGTTCTCCGGGTGATTCCCGGTCTCGTGATGATCACCGTCCAGATTGGAGATCACCAGGAGCGGAGCGACACCGACGGTCGAGCCAGTCGCGTCCATATCAGCCGCAGGACGTTTCGCGCTGACGATGCTGAAGATGCGCCTGCATGGGGGCGAAGTTGCGCGGATCGGTCGGTGAGCCCAAACCGATGGAGTTGATCAAGGCCATCGTGTCGTCGATGACACGCGCGGCGTGCTCCACGCAATCCACCACCTCGGGTGATCCAACGGCAGCGAGGGCATCGAGACTCATCCCCACCCCGAATAGGCGTTGACGGACAAGATCGAGGGAGGCGCGCGCTTCATGTTCGCGGGTCGTCGCCGCTTCGCTGGCCGCGAGTTGGTTCTCGTCGGAACGGAGATCGCGCACGGTCACGGCCACCAAGGCGGCGGCCAGCGGATGGAGGCGAATGTCGACGGGAATCAGCGCCCCCGACTTGTGCCGACCGTGCAATGTGAGTCCGCTGTGCAACGGACGAACCCACGGCGCCTGATGGAACTTGTCGTGGATACGTCGATGTTGGGAGCGCCCCCTAACCTCGAGGAGGACTTCGATTTCCTGACCGACAAGATCAGCGGGGCGATAACCAAAAAGATCGCCGAGTGGTTGCGACGCGAACAGAATGGACCGATCCCCATCGACGATCGCCGTTCCGTCGGAGACTGCGTCAAGGACCGCCCAACGCGCATCTTGGGCCAGAGAGCTCCCACTCACGGCACAATCGGCCGGAGGCGAATCTGACATATGCGGGCCAAGCATCACAAGACACGATCGTGTCCGCTAGGGACTTTCGTCCCGATTCGCAAGCACCTGATCATGGATACGCCGATGAGCCTTGCGGCAAGGCCGCCCATGTGAACGAACGCCCGGATAGATGCTGAATCGGTATGCGAATGAGGTGGTCGCGTCGCCCCGGGGCTTGCGCCAACGCTGGCACATCACGCCACCGCGCAATGTCGCGACCTGTCTGCACCTCCTCGCAGCGGCCGAGCACCATCACGCTCCAGCCACCATCGTCGTCGAGTTCATCAATCTCGAAGGCCACAATCGCGTTCACTGCGGCGGCCGCCAGTTTCGTTCCAGCCTCGGTGAAGAACATCACACTGTCATCGGTCGCTTGGTAAAAGACGGGAAGGATCACCGGCAGAGCGTCGATACTGATGCCAACCCGACCAAGCCGACCGGCGCGCAAACGTTCGGAGCATTCTGCCGTTGAGAGCGCGTCGAGCCATTTCGATTCCACACGTCCACTGTCGTCGCGCCCGAAGCGAGCATGAAGGGGACTGAGTGCCGAGAACGAGGGCCGAAGGACCTTTCGTTAGCTGCGCAACGTCGAGTCGGGACTTGCGACCCTTCCGCTGGTCCTCGTGGTGCCGGAGAGTGAAGCCGCATGGATCCCCTCGCCCAGTCGCGCCCACTTGCCGTTGTTGCGTTCGGCGGGAACGCTCTCCTTCCGAACGGCGGCCCGATCACCATCGCCGCGCAACGCGAACGAGCGGCCATCGCCGCCGAGGCCCTGGCGCCGTTGGCGCAGACCCATCGCCTGGTAATCACTCACGGCAGTGGACCTCAGATCGGCGTACTGGCCGAGCAGGCGGCGAGCGCGTCGACGTTTCGAGACATCACCCTCGATGTCCTCGATGCGGAGGTCGAAGGGATGATTGGCTACCTGCTGATGCAGGCTCTCGGCGCCGTGCTCGACGACCCGGTCGTCACCGTTCTCACGCAGGTCATCGTTGCTGCCAACGACCCGGCCTTTGCGTCGCCGACGAAACCCATCGGGCCATATGTCGATCCCGAAACAGCAGCACGCTTACGAACATCGTTTGGCTGGACGTTTCTCGAGAAGGACGGGCGCCACCGGCGTATCGTCGCCTCACCGGATCCCGTCGAGGTCGTGGAACTCCGTGCGCTTCGGGTTCTGGTCGACGCTGGCTTCGTGCCGATCTGCGCCGGCGGAGGCGGCATCCCGGTTGTTCGTTCGGGCGATGCTCTCTCCGGGGTCGAGGCGGTGGTCGACAAAGACGCCATAACGGCCATGGTCGCTATCGGCCTGAAGGCCGACGTCATGCTGCTGTTGACCGACGTGGAAGGCCTGATGACCGATTGGGGTACGGATCATGCTCAGGTCGTGCGACGCACGGGTCCAGCATCGGTGCGGTCGCTACGTCTCGAAGCCGGATCCATGGGCCCCAAGGTGCGGGCCTGCGCCGACTTCACATCGGCAACAGGCAACCAGTCATTCATTGGTCGCCTCACCGACGCGGTGGCGATCGTGCGCGGCGAAGCGGGAACGATGTTTTCCGTTCTCGCGTAGCCGCAACCTCAGCCCGCCTCTTTGGCCCGGACGGCGTAGACCGCAGCTTCGGTCCGACGCGAGAACCCGAGCTTCGACAGCACCGATGACATATAATTCTTGACCGTTTTTTCGGCAATGTGCAGCTGCTGTCCGATCTGGCGGTTCGTCATTCCCTCGGCCACCAGATCGAGGATGCTGCGCTCCAGCTTGGTGAGCGACACCAGCTTTGGATCTTCACGAGCAGTCGGGTTGCGCACTCGCTCGAGCAGCTGGCGCGTCATCGCCGGATCGATCAACGACTCCCCCGCGGCGACCCGCCGCACGGTGTTGGCGAGATCATTGCCTCGAACCTGCTTGAGGACGAAACCCGCGGCTCCCGCGAGAACCGCCTGGAACATCGCCTCCTCGTCGGAGAACGAGGTGAGCATCAGACAGGCCACATTGGGCATGGCGGAGCGCACGTCTCGACAGACCTCCACCCCGCTGCCATCGGGCAACTGCACATCGAGGATGGCCACGTCGGGTGATGTGGCGCCGATGCGAGGAACCGCATCGGCGCACAGCCCGGCCTCGCCGACCACCGTGATCCCACCGGAAGCCTCCAGCAGCGACCGGACGCCCTGGCGGACAACTTCGTGGTCGTCGAGAAGAAACACTCGAATCGGTCGCGGCTCAGCCTGTTCGTTGTCCACGAGCGCAGTTGAGCACACGACCGATCGAAGGCCAAGGGACCATGGTCCCGAAAAGCCGCCAGCGCTAGTCCGGCTTGGGGACGACCACGACTGGGCAAACACCATGATTGACGACCTGCGAAGCGACCGAACCGAGGAGCAGGCCGAGGAATCCGCCCCGTCCACCGGCGCCAACGACGAGCAGCGCGGCGCCCTGCGAGGCATCAGGCAAGACCCGCGAAGGCGAGCCTTCGAGTATGAGACGTTCGGTTGCCAATGCGGGGTCCTCGGCTCCGACGACGATCGTCGCCGAGTTCATCGTGCGGTCCGACCGGACTCGGCTCCGGCGTGCTGGAAGCCCCAGCCGGCGAGCATGGCGAGGAGGGCGGCGGCAACAAACGCGGCGATCGAAGCCAGCGTGGCGATCCGACTCACAACGGACCAACCCCATGCGTAGAGCAAGAGCCCGCGCAGCGTCTCACCCCGGAAGAGCGTCTGCGTTTGCCCCTCAAGCGCAACGGCCTTGGTCTCCAGGGCGACGGCGTCGGCGGCGGCGGCGTTCGCGGTCTTCGCCGCGTCTGCTGCGGTGCGAGCGGCACGAGCCTGGGCGCTGGTCTCGGAGTACGTCTTCGCGTCATTCGCGCCCTTCAGGTGGACCGCGATGAACTCGTTGGCGTAAGCCTTGGCTTTGGGTCCGCTGTTCACAACCTGGCCGCCGTAGCGCTGCAGACCGGGATAGGTTTTGGCATCGAGCGCTGGGCTGTTCGCCGCCGGGAAGGTGATGCGTTGCGCCGCCAGTTGATCGTGGACCATGTTCGAGCCGAAGCTGCCACCGCGCTGCAGGAGCACGGCGGCGATCAACAACACAATGGCGAGCAAGCCCTCCACGAGCGCACGTCGGGTTCGACCCTCTCGTTGCATGGTGGCCACAACGCGCGATCCGTCTTGCCGTGAAAGGGGGTTCGTCAGTGGACTGGCAATCGTTGACATGTTCGAGCTCCTTGATCGTCCTGACGCATGCCGGGACCTGAGATTCACGATGGCCCACGAACAGATCCAGGTGAAGGGCCGAATGGCGATCGTCGCGGGGACTTCCAACCACGAGCGGGTTGTTTCGGCGGGACGTTCGGCCCTTTCGAGGCCAGCCCTGCACGGGGATCACAGACGCAGACGAGTGTCCGGGTCGAAGAAGTGCATCCGACCGGTGTCGACGGAGAGTCGGGCGGTCGTCCCCTCGAGAATGGCCGTTCGCGGATTCAACGTCGCCACACATGAGGCTCGTTCCATCGGAGCGGCTACAACCACGACCTCACCCTTGGCGACCCGAGCCTCGTCCGTCGGAATCGTCGGCGCGTCGAGGGCGAGACGCTACGAGCCGATGACGGCGACCACGTGCCCATCGACGGTTTCGAGTTGCGCCTCGACGAGGTTCATCGGCGGTGAACCAATGAAAGCCGTCCATGAGGAACACCTTTGGATTGCGAACGATCGCGCGGCCCATCGCCACTCGTTGGCGTTGACCGCCGGACAACGCGCGTGGCCGACGATCGAGCAGCGTGTCGAGTTCGAGATGGGCCCGATAGGGTTTTCGCTATGGGGACCCTTGGCCACGATGACCCCCTGATCGGCAGCTCGCCGATTCCGTCGCTCGCGCTCCCGCTGCTCGACGCGGCACCCGACGGCATGCTGTTGACAAATGCCGACGGCACCATCGTGTTGGTCAACAAACAGCTTGAGTCACTCTTCGGCTATGACCGCCATGAGCTCATCGGGACGACTGTTGAGCGGCTCCTCCCCGATCGCTTCAAAGACGGACATGCCGCCCACCGTCGCGATTACCGCATCGACCCGCGACCACGGTCTATGGGTTCGGGCCTCGACCTGTGGGCGCGTCGAGCGGATGGTTCGGAGTTCCCAGTCGAAATCAGCCTGAGTCCCGTGACCGAACACGGCGACGTGTACTACTTCGCGTCGATTCGCGACGTCAGTGATCGCCTCGAAACGGAGCGACAACTCCGCGAGTCAGAAGCGGCGTTTCGCGCATCCTTCGAAGATGCCCCGGTCGCCATGATGATCGTCGGTCTCGAACCGTCGGGTCGCCGCACCATCCAACAGGCCAACCGAGCCATGGGCGCAATGCTCGGCCTCTCGGCCGAGACCCTCCAGGGAATGAGCGTCGACGATGTGACGCACCCCGACGACAACGACACGGCGAAAACGACCGCCTCAGAAATGCTCGACGGCACTCGTCGCGAGCACCAAAGCGAGCGGAGGTTTCGTCGCGCCGATGGCACGTTCGGCTGGATGGACGTGCACGCTCGAGCCATCGTGCGCGGCGGCGAGATCCAGGTCCTCACCCATGCCCTCGACGTGACCGACCGACACGCATCCGAAGCGGCGCGTGAGCGGACCGTGGCATGGACCGCGGCGTTGGCTGACGCCCGCCGCGCCCTGCTCGACGGTGAAGTGCTGGCTACCACCCTGACCAACCTCAGCGAACAGGCCGGACTGCTCGCCGGTGCTGACCACGCATGGGTAACGTATGGCCCCCGCGAGGTCACCGCGGTCGCCGCGCCGAGCAGAGACGACGGGCGACGTCTTGAGTTCCCACTCGGCCCGGGGTTCGGCGGTGAAGCCAGCGGCCTGGTACTCACCAGAGAAGACACGAGCGCAGTGTTTGCACCGCACACCATCGCCGCGGCCACGAATTTCGTGGAGCAAGTGGTGCTCGCCGTGGAAGCGAGTCAGTCGCGTCAGAACAAAGCCCGGCTCAATGTCCTCGAAGATCGTGATCGCATTGCCCGAGATCTGCATGACCTGGTGATCCAACGTCTCTTCGCCACCGGCCTCG
>JAYSTV010000341.1:0-7388 GCA_043719425.1 Acidimicrobiia bacterium
CCGGAGAGCGGGCCGGTCGTGATGCCGATTGCGCCCAACACGCCGTCGCCACTTCCCGCCATGGCCGTGGGCACGTTGCTCTGTGACGTGCTGGGTGTCTGCTTCAAAACGAGCTGCTTGTGCGTCGTCGGGTTGTACACGCCGCTCGTGCGATCGCCGAAGATCCCGGCAACGACGCTTCCGATAGTTCGCGCCAACAAGAACGTCGGGGCGCCATCGATGGCGCGGTCGTGCGTCGGATCCCACAGTTCGGGGGCTTGATTGAAGGGAATTGGCTGTCCGGTCGGTTTGCTCACCACCATGGAGCCGCCATCCACGAGTCCGATCAGGCCGTGGCCTCGGGCCGCCACCCGTTGAATCGGCCCTCCGCCATCGATCGCCCAACGCGTGAATTGTCCGCTGTTGATGCCAAAGGCGATGAGCACCGCAGTCTGCGGCGTCTCGATGACGTTGAGGTGACCCACCCACCCCTCCTGGCTTTCCCGTACCCTCCCGGTGCGCCCGCCAGTGGCCAGGAAGCGCTCGGTGACCGAACCGAAGTAGTCACCGCACCACAGGCGGGCGTGCGTCTCGCTGAAGACGAAATGCGCGCAGTCGCCGTAGCCGTAGTTCGCGCCATCGAGCTTCCAGCCGACGGTTCCACTGGGAACTTGGACCCGAGCGATCGACCCGGTCTGCAGGTGCGAAACGGGATCAATGAATGTGTTTCCCAGCACCATGAATGTTCCGTCGTCGCTGAACTGGATATCGCCGGCGACATGCATCGGGACCGTCATGGTCCGTTCCACGGCAAACGTCTCTGGGTTCAGCACGCGCACCGTATCGCCCAGGGAACCGATGAAGAGTCGGCCGTCTGGCGCAAAGGTCGCCGCCACGCGGAATACTTCGAGCGGTGTATCGGGAGGCCCGGCGATGAGGGCCAACCGCTCGCCCGAACGAGTATCGAAGATCAGTGTCGTGGCATCGGTTGGCGCGGTGATGACCAACCGCGTGCCGGTGTTGTTGACGGCCAACCCGGCGTAGCCGAAGTAGCTGGGTGCCCGGGCGTCGATGACGGGACCGACTTGCTTGTTCGTGGTGAGGTCGAAGACGCCGGTGCGCACGAGCCCGCCCTTCACGTACATCTGCTCGGCGGCGAAGCGCCCGTTGGGGCTCACCGCCAGTGTCATATCGCCAACGAGATCGGTCGAGACCGGCGCAAGTTGGGCCTTGACTTTCAGCGTTTGTGCATCCATCCGGACCGGCCCGCTCCATCGACGCTCGCCGACCGGGCCATCTTCTGGGTATCCGGCCACCAGCAGGTCGGTCGTGCCGGGGATGGCGAGTCCGGTGGTTGATAGGAGTCCGGGGCGCTTGACGTAACCGAGAAATCCCGGATCGAATGTGAACGTACCAAATAGCGCAGAGCGCGTGTCCGCCGTCGGTGCCCGCTTCCACGCCTCCACGGCCAGCAATGCCGCGAGGTCTCGTTCCGATGACCGCAGCGCAAGGGACTTGCCGGCCAGCGTTGAAATCAAGGACTTGGTTTCCGACGATGCCGCTGCTGCTCGTTGTACTTCAGCCACTCGTCGCGCCCGTGTCGCTGAGCGCCGCTGCACCCACGCCGTCGACCCGGCGATGAGGGCACCAACGAGCAGAAGAGCAATCCCGACAAGAGCGCGTCGTAACCGACGGTTCTGACGACGCTCTTCGGCGAGTCGCCGAAGAGTCTCGTTGGCCTCGGTCGCCTCGTGCTCCTGCGACGCAATCAGGAACCTTTGCTCCGTCTCGGTGAGGGCATTGGCCCGAGTCGACGCGAGGTCGCTCGCCACGGCAAGACGAGGACCGCGGTAGAGGTCGCCATCGTTGCGATTGCCCGACTCCCACGCGGCACTTGCCGTCGTGAGGTTCCGCAGCTCGCGTATCCACGCCCGCTCGTCCGTGAGCCATCCGCGCAGTCTCGGCCACGATCGGAGCAGGACCTCATGGGCAACTTCGAGGGTCGGCTCTCGCGTGAGTCGGTCATGATCGATCGTCAACAGACGTCGGCCCACGAATGCTTCGATCACGGTCCCGGGCACGCCGACCAATTCGCTCATCGGCACGCGTCGACGGGTGTCCTCACTTCCTTCGCCGGGTGTGACGAGGCGCGTGAACAGACGACGAACCGCCGAGGCGTCACCTGGCGAAAGGTTGTGAGTGAGTTCGTCGGCCTGACGGCTGAGCGAGCCGGCCAACCCACCGATGCTTTCGTAAGCGGGCAGCGCAATCGTGGACCCTTGGCGTTGTTCGAAGAGTTCGGCCAGCGTGAATGAAAGCAGCGGTAGTGCGCCGGGTTGGTTCGCCGCCTCCGAAACCAGACTGGAAACGAGAGGTGCCTCAAACCGAACGCCGACTCGTGCCGCCGGTGCCGTGATCACGTCGTGGAGTTCGCCCACCGTCATCGGGGGAACAACGAACGTGTGGTCGGCAATCATCGGACCGATCGCCGGGTCGCCGAGCGGACGGTCGAAGAAGTCAGCGCGGATCGTGGCCACGATCCGGATTCGCTCCGTCGACAGGGCGAACGCCAACTCGTCGGAAAAGGACCGACGGACATCGGGTTCGACCAGGGTCCACAACTCTTCGAACTGGTCCACGATGATCGCTATCGCAACGTTCCGAACGAGCGTGCTCCCTTCTGCGGCGACGGCGGTGATGGCGCCATGGATGCCGCCGGATCGTCGCAACGCATCGGTGCGGATCACGCCGGCCGTTCGGTCGGTGGCCACCTGCTCGAGCGCCGCACTGAGTGACGCGAATGGATCACGACCGGGTGTCATCACGACAACGAGCGCCCCGGTGTCGCGAAGGTATGGGACGAGTCCGGCGATGACCAACGAGCTTTTCCCCGAACCCGATGGGCCAATGACGCACGTGAATTCGTCTCGATCGACACTTTCGCGAAGTTGTTGGACGAGGACGACTCGACCGAAGAAGTCCTCGGCGTCGGCTTCGCCGAACGGCCGCAAACCTTTATACGGATTCGCCACCACCCGCATCGGACCGGGAGCGGTGTCGTTGGCGTCGACGACGGAAGGCGCGTCCGGCGTCAGCGTGGAACGTGAGTCGAAGTTGGCGGCATCGAGTGCCGAACGTCGAGCGTGGACGAAGGCCTGAACGAACGCGTCAACGCTCGGATACCGGTCACCTGGATGCAGTGCCCCGGCCCGAGAAAGGATCGTGCTCAGAACCGACGACACGTCGGGGCGGACGTGATCCAGCGGCGGGAGCGCGTCGCGAAGTTTGGCGGAAACGAGCGATTCGGAGCTTCGTGCGGCGAACGGCGAGGAGCCAGCGAGGAGCTCCCACACCGTGGCGGCGAGTGCATACTGATCGGCGCGAGCGTCACCTCCTCCGTCGCGCAGTTGTTCGGGGCTGGCGTACTGCGGAGAACCGACCGACCAGCCGCGCTCTGCCGTCTCGTTATCGTCGGCCGGAAGGGCAATACCGAAATCGATGAGATAGGCAGCACCGGCGTCGTCGAACAAGATGTTTGCCGGTTTCACATCCCGATGGACCACACCGATGGCGTGGGCGGCCGAGAGCGCGTCACCCATCTCGACCAGTGTTTGTGTTGCTGCGTCGATGGTGAACGCGCCATCACGGTTCAGTCGGTCCTGGGCACTTGCGCCGCGCAGGAAGCGGAAGACGAGAAAGGCACCGCCGGGCTGGCGCCAGAAGTCGTAGAGCGGAACGATATGCGGATGTTCAAGCCGGGCCACGAGTTGGGCCTCCGCCTCGAAGCGGCCGATGAAGGCGCGGTCGTCGGCGAGGTCGGCGCGAATCACCTTGATGGCAACGTCGCGATCAAGCGCCGGATGATGGGCGCGGTACACGCTCCCGAACGAACCCTGGCCGACCAGTTCTCGGAGCACGTAGCCGCGTAGCGGATGCCCGAGATCGACCGGGCGGGTCGTTGCCTCGTGGCCATCAAGCAGGGACCGTTCGAGTGACGAAAGTGCGGCCGACGGTTCGAGGCCGGTCGCGTCGACAAGTCGTGATCGATGGAGCTGGAAGACCCGGAGCGCTTCGGGTGTCTGACCCGACGCGTGAAGCCCTCGCATGGCCCGTTCGACAAACTGTTCGCGCAGTGGATGCTGATCGACCAGCTCTTGCACGTCGGTAAGCGCACGTAGGTTCCAACCATCGGTGATAAGTGCGTCGAGGCGGTCGGCCAACGCGGTGAGACGGAGTTCCTCGAACCGATTCACGAATGACCGGGCCCACCACTCCCCGTTGAGGTCACCGAAAACCGGGCCGCGCCAAAGCCGAAGTGCGCTGTCCACAACATCGAACGCCGACGCTGGTGGCAGCGTGCGGGCCCGCTCAATCATCGCGACGGCGCGGTCAGCGTCGAGCGTGTGACTTCCGCGCACGAGGATGTAGCCGGTGTCGGTTGTGGCGATGACTCCTTCACCAAGTGCTGCTCGCAGTCGCGACACGTAGGAGATCGCCGATCGACGGGCGTTGTCTGGTTCGTTGCCGTCGGGCCAGAGCACCTCGACCAGTCGGTCGTAGCTGAGCACACCGTTCGGGTTCGTCACGAGTGCGGCGAGGACCTTGCGTTGCTGGGGCCCGCCGAGCGAGACGACATCGTTGTCGGTCGGGCCGCTGCGCACGACGAGCGGCCCGAGGACACACACGCCGAGCGGACGGGTGCTCGAAGGGTCAACGATGGCGTTCACGATGGGCGAGTTGTGCATCTAGCGAGCCGATCGGTGTGGTCAAGAAACCAGGACATGGAACAGGTACTCCTCGCCGAATTCACGAAATCGAACAAGCCCGGTTGGTGTCGAAGGAGCTCGACCGATGTGCATCATTTCGTGGACGGATGCTCCGATGAGCGTCTCGCCGGCCCGCGCCGCTTGGCACAAACGGACCACCCGGAGCGGCGCATCGTCGGAGGTGTCGTTCCTATCGGGCCAGGGTTGATCGGTCCCGAGCCTCGTGCCGTCGACCAGGTCGATAGCGATCCGCATGCGTCGACTGACTTGCGGGTTGGACATCTCGTAGGCCGCGGTCGCGCCGTGGAGGTCACGAGCGAATTCGATTGCTGTCGACGCACTGTGGAAGCAGATGATGAACCCGTCCCCCTGAGTCCACGCCTCAACGCCGTGGTTTCTTCGCACCATACCGCGGACGAGCCGACGATGGACCTCCGAGGTTTTCTGCCACCGCGCCGGCCCGAGATCGCGACGGCGCTCAGGCTCGTCGCAGGCTTCACCGGCGACAACGGCACAGATGCCAGACGCCTGCGTAGCGACAAGCTCGAGCCGGGCGGCCGACGGTGCCGCGGCGACGCCCTGAAGCGTGGCGTCGACCGTGGCATCACGGACTTCGGCTCGTCGAGGTGAGGCGGTCCGTCGACTTCCCAGCGACGTCAATGTGCAAGCTCCGAACCCGACCGTCTCACCCACATCGAGACGTTGGCGTGGGCGAAGCGCTTGGCTACCGACCGTCGATCCGTTGCGACTGTCGAGGTCGGTCACGAACAGCCCGCCCGCCCTCGGCTCCACGAGCAGATGTCGACGGGAGATCGAACTGTCGCGTAGGAGTAGCCCTGAGCACTCCCGACCGATCTCCAACGACTCGGCCACCACGAGCACGAGGGCAGTACGGTTCGGCTCGCGCACGACGATGCGTGGCGCACCGTTTCCGGAGGTCACGGAATGGCAAGCGGGATGCGGGTTGCTGGATTCGTCAGACAACTGATGTCGACCGGCTTCGTCGGGGCATCGAAGAAGGCCTGCCCGACTGACCGGTTGAAGCAATCCGGTGGATAAGAATTCCCAGGAATCGAAACGATCTGAGTATTGGGAAATCCCGAGAATATCGCTTTCGTCTTTTCGACACTCTGCGACGGCTGATAGTCACCCTGGGCGGAGAGGACCGGGATCGATGCCGACACCGCCGGTGGCGGGTTGATGATCGGGATCGTTCCGATCGCCGTGCATACGTCCTCATCGTTTAAATACCCCCACGGATTGTTCTCGATGAGCCGTCCGGCTTCGGCCCGTGGGAGGCCCTCTCCCGACGTGCTCTGGCACCCGCTTACCAACGACGGTGCGTACTGCGGCGACGGAGTCTGGGCGTACAAGCCACCGGTGATGTCATCGCCGAAACCGGTCGCTTCCCCAAGGAGAAGGTCGCCAAGCCGCGGCAGGAACTGGGGTCGGCGAAGAGCGTTGTTCACTCCGCCGATCATCGCCCTCGAATCGATGTTGACGCCGCCGCCCCCGGCGCCGGCCGGAACCCTGGTGATGATCACTGCTTTGGCCCGCTCCATCGTTTTGGCCAGGAGCACCTTCATGTCACCCTTGGCGGCGCACGCAGGAAACTTCGCACAGTCGGCGGCGAAACGATCGAAGGCCCCCAGGCCAGTCGTGGCCGTAATGCCCTTTCCTTGCACGATCGGCGTTTCGGCGAGGATCGCCGTGACCGTGCCCGGCTCACGATTCAGAAGACGTAGGGCAATATCAACGCCGCTTCCCCCAGCATGGACCGCCCATTTGTCGATAGAGAATGCTTTGCGTACTGAAGCGAGATCAGCCGCCGCCAGGTCACGGTCGATGATCATGGCTAACGGCGTCGGCGCGTTGGCGGCACTGGACACACAGCTCGCGAAGAGGGTGCCGAGTGCGGGGCCGATGCGACGGATGTTGAGCTCCGGAGTGAACACGCTCATTCCTGGGCATGGCGGAAATGGGGTGCCGGAACGGTCGGTCGTGCCGCGTCGGTCGACGAAGACCACGTCGTGGCCGGTGAACTGATCAGGGGGCGGAAAGGCGAACGACAGCTGATGGAACTCGCCGAGGAGGGCCAGCACTGGCGACACGATGGCATCACCCTTCGTGTCGGTCGCTTTCACGATCGTCACGCCGAGGTTCATCGTCGGGCCGTTGGGGCGTGAGTAGTCGAGCGGGACGGCGACATGGAAGCATTTCTCGCTCGGCGTCGCCTGCGGCGGGCAGGGCTCGGACACCGCGATGGGTCCGGTCTTTGCCGGGGGTGACGTGGTCGGTGGCGCGGTTGTTGCGACGACGGTCGTCACCGGCGTCAAGCGGGCCTTGCGGATTGCCGTCGACTTCTTGGCCGCCGTCGCCGTGGAAGGCGAGAGGGCTGCCATGGCGCCGAGGGTGAGTGCGGCGACGAGGAGCGGGGTGATTGCTGATCTGCGGTACGTGGTGTTCATGTCCGTCCTTTCGAGTTTGGAGGCTGCAGCGTGTTCCGGGTCGGCTGCAGTCGGGCTGCAACCCCCGTAGATCGGGGCGAAGGCGCGTTTTCGCCGCTCAGGTGGGGTGAAGCAGGCCCTCGCGCTGGGCCCATGCGAGAGCCGACTCCGGGTCACGGAAGTAGTGCGTGGCCAG